>DAHVOJ010000060.1 GCA_027318865.1 bacterium
CTTTCAAACTCGGTTTTGGAAAGAAGACGGGAATAGATATGCCGGGGGAAAATCCGGGTTTTATTCCCACCAAACGTTTAGTTTACGAAAGATACCACAGACACTGGTATAAAGGTTCTACCCTGTCGGCTATCATAGGGCAGAGTTACGATCTCGTAACTCCGATTCAGCTTGTTATGGCTTACAGCGCCATAGCTAACGGAGGAAAACTTTACAGACCTTACATACTTGAAAAAATAGTTTCCCAGAAAGGGAAAATATTAAAAGTGATGAAGCCTAAATTTATAAGAAATCTAGATATAAAAAAGAAATATATTGATGCGGTTAAAAAAGGATTATGCGAAGTGGTAAGCAAAAGTTACGGAACGGCTGTAAACGCCAGGATAAGAGGTATAAAATTTTGCGGCAAAACCGGTACGGCGCAGGTCATATCTAAAACTTATTCTATTTACGATATTAAAAGCGTGCCGAGAAAATATAGAGACAATGCATGGTTTGTAGGTTTTGCTCCGCTCAAAAATCCTAAAATCGCTGTCGTGGTTTTAGATATGCATGCGAAATTTCTCGGAGCCAATGCAGCAGTTATAGCAAAAAAAATAGTAGAAAAATATTTGGAGCAGAAAGGGTTGTGGAAGCCGTCCAAACATCATAAAAAGAGCAAAAAAAACAATATTCCGAGTTTTATATATACTAGTTTTTAAATTATGAAAATATATTATGAAAATATTAAATAATAAATATACGCAGAATTTCGATTTTGTAATGCTTTTTACGGTAATTATAATTTTTTCTCTCGGCGTTATTAATCTTTACGGTTCTTTAAGCATACACAACAAAGATTTTTTTGATCCTTACGTGGTAAAACAGCTCATTTGGTTTATAGTGTCTATTCTGGTAATGTCGTTAATAATATCCATAGATTATAATACCCTTATAGAAGCGGCTTATTATATATACGGTTTTATTTTAATATTTATAGTTATAGTGCTTGTAAAAGGAAGGATTACGCACGGGGCTTCGAGATGGATTTCTCTAGGCATACTTTCGTTTCAGCCTTCCGAATTAATGAAAATAGCCCTGATATTCGCTCTCGTCAAATATTTTACGACCTACGAAAATAAAAAAGGCTATAACCTGAGGAGCCTGATTATACCTTTTATTATGATATTGATACCGGTTCTGCTTATTGCTAAAGAACCCGACTTAGGAACGTCTCTGATAGTATTGTTTATAGGATTGATTATTATTTTTTTTGCCGGAATTAAAAGAAATTCCATGCTTATACTCGCCGGAATTATTTTAGTAGCCGGTCCTGTTTTGTGGTTCAGGCTTAAATCTTATCAGAAAAGCAGAATACTGATATTTCTCCATCCGGCAAAGGATTATCTCGGAGCCGGATATAATATCATACAGTCGGAAATAGCAGTCGGCGCGGGAAGGCTTTTCGGCGAAGGTTTAGGCAACGGTTCCCAGAGCACTTTGGATTTTTTGCCGGCAAAGCATACCGATTTTATTTTTTCGACGTATATGCAGCAGTTTGGTTTTATAGGCGGGTTGGTGCTTATAATTCTTTATTTTATAGTTATAATAAGAGGATTTAAGATAGTTTACAGAGCCAAAAAACTTCAGGGTTTTTTACTCGGCGGCGGGGCGCTTGCCATTATAACTTTTCATGCTATAATAAATATGTTTATGACCGTCGGGCTTCTGCCGGTAGTGGGCGTTCCGCTTCCTTTTTTCAGCTACGGCGGCACGTCGCTCGTCGTAGATATGTCCGCTGTAGCAATACTCCTGAATATTTCCATGAGGAGGTATAAATTCCAGTCATAAATGTATGGAATCAATAAAATCAATGAACGAATTTAAAAAAAATAACCCTTATATTTTAACGGCCTCATTTTTCTACGCAGGATTTTTTCCTTACGGTCCGGGTACCGCCGGTTCAGTAGCCGCTTTTTTGCTCTATATATTTTTGCTGAGATTTTTAAACCCTTTTTATTATATTGCCGTTTGTATTATAATATTTATTTTGGGAGTTTACGTTTCTTCCAAGGCGTCGAAAATATCCGGATTAGACGACCCGCCTTTTGTAGTTATAGACGAAGTTATTGGTTATCTTACGGTTATGTCCGGCTTATTATGGATGCATTTCGATTTTTTTCATATTTTGATATACTCGCTGCTTGGGCTTATTATTTTTCGTATTTTCGACATATCGAAACCGCTTTTTATAGGAACTATAGATAAAAAAATTAAAGGCGGAATAGGCATTATGCTGGACGATGTCGCCGCCGCCCTTTTTTCCGTAGTAATTTTAAGAATAGCTATCGTAATAATAGCCGGTATCTAACTTATTTCGGGGACAGAATTCAATTCGGGCACCGCCTCAAAATAGAAACCATGAAAGATATAAAAATACTAATAATATCCGACGACGGAAATTTTTCCGCGGCGGGAGAAATAATAAAAGAGCTGTCGGACGTGCTTTCGATTTACGGACTCGGTTTTAAAGAAGCGGTAATTATGCCGGAAAGCCAGACCGTAAGCATATCTAAAGTCGTATCTTATATGACGTCCGAAGAATCTTTCGTAATAATATGCGGAGGCATAAAAGAAGGAAGTTCTTTAACTTCCGAAATAATATGCTCCGTTTTGAAGAAAGAACGGACGAGAAGCAAAGACGCCGCAGATTTGATGACTTTAGTTTACGAATCGAACAAAAAATCTTTCGGTCCCTCCGCCGAAAAAGCATGTTATTTTCCCGACCATTCTTTTATCGTGCCGAATCAAAATTCCGGCATATCAGGTTTTTATCTTACCGAACCCGTATTTATAGCATCGTTTCCTTTAGAGCCTCATAATGCGGTTTATATGTTTAAAAATCACGTTCTCGGTAAAATGCTCGGAAAACTGGGTATAAACTATTTCGTTAAATTCAGGAAATATAAGCTGTTCGGTTTAAAAGAAAAAGAGTTTGAAGCGCTTTTTGCAAAATTAAAACAGATTTCGGACGTTAATTTGACGTACGAATATTCATACGGGGAATTTATTATATCGGCGGCGGTAAACGGCGTTTCTACCCAAAAACTAAATGAAAACATAAAGTTAATAGATGTAAAAACCGAAGGAATTTTTAAAAAATATCTTTACGGTTACGACGAAGACGAACTCGAAGTAGTATGTTCTTATCTGTTGAAGGAAAACGAAATTAAGATATCCGTGGCGGAATCCCTTACCGGAGGACATATTTCCGACAAACTTACCGACCTGCCTGGCGCATCCGCTTATTTTCTTTACGGCGGCGTAGTATATTCAAATTTTGCTAAAACCGATATTTTAGGAGTAAATCTGTCTATTATAGAAAAAGAAGGTGCCGTTTCCGAAGCCTGCGCAGAGGAAATGGCAGAAAAAGTAAGGGAAAAAACAAAATCTGATATAGGCATCGCCGTTACCGGTTTGGCAGGACCAAAAACAGACGGCGGCAATTATCCAGTAGGAACGGTTTTCATAGCATTATCGAGCGATAAAATAAAAGAGTCCAGAAAATATGTTTTTTCCGGTTCGCGTGCCGATATAAAGTCTTATACGACTAAAATGGCTCTGTTCTGGATTTACAGGCTTTTAAACGAAACAAGCGGCAAAAATAATGACAAAAATTTAACTTGATAATCTTTCTTTTTTTTAATATATTATATTTAACAGCGGTGTCGGAATTCA
>DAHVOJ010000061.1 GCA_027318865.1 bacterium
TTTAAATTATTATCCAGACTTCCTACTAAAAAATCAAAATCGCCGGAAATATACTTTAATTTTCTATTTTTTTTAAATTCTCTTGTGTATAATCTTGTCCCAATCCAAAAATTATTTGACAGTTCTATTTTAGAATCAACCTTGAGATTACGCAAAACATATAGGATATGAAATATTTTTATATTTAATTCGTCCTCGTGCGTATTATATAAGTCTTTTGTAACTAACGCCGGATTATTTTTATTAATATTATTTAAATCTTTAATATCTTTTCCAATTTCAATGCTACTAAGGTGAAAATTACCTCCATTGTCAAAGTTAAGACCTGAAATTTTAAAAAATTGAGTTTTCATAATGCATGTCCTTGCAATTTGCTTTTAGATACCCATTTATATTTTTATCTGAAAAGGAATAAATAAATCAGACATTATTTTAATTTATTTTGATTTTATTAAATTAATAAATTCTTGACATTTGGGATTCGTTGACCATTCAATAACGAGTACTTTCATAATAAATCTGACTTTAATTTATTCTTAATTTCTTTTCCATTAATATTTTACCATTATATAAGTTTTTAAATTATTTAACAATTCAACAAGTTCGATTTATTGCCTCTATAAATAGGCATATATATAATTATAATATAGGCTGGTTCTTTTTCGCCTTTCAAATTCGCATATTTTATATTAAAATAACCCTTATGCTGAACGGTAATAAAATAATTGTGGTGATGCCTGCTTACAATGCGGAAAAAACGCTTGAAAAAACCTATGACGACCTGCCTAAAGACGGGATTATAGACGATATTATTTTAGTTGACGACTTCAGCTCCGACAAGACCGTCGAAATAGCAAAGCGCCTCGGTTTAAAAGTTATCGTCCACGATAAAAACAAAGGATACGGCGCTAACCAGAAAACATGCTACAAGGAGGCTCTAAAAGGCGGCGCCGATATAATAGTTATGCTCCACCCCGACTATCAGTATTCGCCTAAACTCGTTACGGCAATGGCGGCAATGATAGCCTCCGGCGATTACGATATAGCCCTTGCCTCCAGAATTATAGGAAAAAGCAACGCTTTAACCGCAGGCATGCCTTTATATAAATATATATCGAACAGGTTTCTAACATATTTTGAAAACTTTGTATTAAACCTTAAAATGTCCGAATACCACTCCGGCTACAGGGCGTTTTCCAGAGAGCTTTTGCTCTCCGTTCCTTTCGAGAAGAACTCGGACGATTTTATATTCGACAACCAGATTATCGCCCAGTCCCATTTAAGCGGATTCAGGATAGGGGAGATTTCCTGCCCTACAAGATACGAAACCGATTCTTCTTCGATAGGCTTTTTAAGAAGCGTTAAATACGGTCTGGGCGTTTTAAATACCGCCGCCCAATATACCCTGTGCAAACTTAACATATATAAATGCGATTATCTATCGAAAAAAGATAAAACGGGTTGATTTTAACCGCCCGCCCCATGCTTCGCGTGCTTTCCCTTTTTCACGTTCCTATCTTCCTTCCCGTCAATTCTTATGCCGTTTTTATAAACCATAATGACGTAAGGGGGCATGGAGTTTTTTCCGGCGCGCCCACCGTAAACCTTGCCGATTGTCCCCTGAAAATCTTCCGTATAAACCTTGGACGGCTTGCCGAATGTGTTTATTATGCTTTCCCTGTTTACATTTCCGTATATGAAATTTTTTGTATATATTACAAAAAATCCCTTTTTTTTATACCAATCCGTCTTTGAAAGCCATTTATACTGTATTATCTTATTATACGGCGCATAAACCTGCCTAACATTTACTTTACCTTTCGTCATCAATGTTATAATTCCTAAATCCCAATAAGAACCGTAGCCGTAAGTCAATTTATGCCTTAGCAGCCAATTTCCAAGAGGTCTGAACGGACTTTTCGGGATAGGGGTCAATGCGGCATAAATGAAAGAACTTGTATAAACCACGATAATAATCGCGCCTATTATTTTAAAACTAATGCGCTCGTAATATTTAGAAACCGCCCCCGGAATATTTCTAAACGCCAATATTAATCCGTAAACCGCCGCCGGGGTAAGATACCTTGCCGAAGCCTTGCTTAAGGCTATATTGCTCAATAAAAAAGCGGCGGTTAAAAACATTATCCCGAATAAAAGCGTCAAATCTATAAAATTAATAAAATTATTTTCAGGCTTATCTTTATTTGTATTTGTTTCTTTCAACCTTTTTTTAAACTTAACCGTTATTGCATATGCCGTACATATTAGAACCGAACCTACTATTACAAATTTAGCCAAAATTATAAAAGTAAATTTGCTAAAAAGGTATTTTCCGAAAAAATTTGCGTCGAATAACCTCAGTAAACCGCTGATAAAAAAGTAAATATTTTTAGGCAGGTATTTAAGACGGACGAAAGCTATGGGAAGACCGATGGGCGCAAGCCTGAACCCGCCCAATTCCCTTATTGCGGCAATTATAATTTTTTTAGATGCCGCCGAAAGTATCACGGCAAGAAGGGTAAACAGGTAAGCGCTCTTTTTAATTCCGCTTTTAGTTTTCCCCGTGTTAGATATATAATTAAGCGCGGTCCTGCTTTTAAAATCGGTGTAGTAAAATACCGCTAAAGCGGCTAAAAGCGGAATTACGGCTATGACAAGAGCCAAATTGTCGTTTGTAAGAGTTATTGCCAGAACCGCAAAACCCAAAAATAAATATATATAACCGCCCGCTTTTTCCTTTATAAATTTATTAAGAAGCAAAACCGCTATCAAAGACAGAACTATAGTCGAGCCGTGCAGCTCCTGAAATGTAAAGAAGGCAAAAGCGCCCACGGGCAGGGCGAGAAAAACAAAAAGCATAATAATCCCTATTTTTAACGAAAGTCCTTCATGTTTTCTATCGTAGGCGTCATTTACATAAATCATCGCAACGGCTATTAAAGTTAAAAATATGAAAATAGGAACTATGTGAATTAAAACCGTCCTAAATCCTAATATCTTAATAAAAGCGGCATTAAGATATAAATCTACGGGATAATAAGTTACAAGCGAAGAAAGATAATAACCCTTTAATAAAGAATTGCCGCGTAAAATAGCATTTCCGGCAATAATCGGAAATGCATTATCGGAATCGCCTCTCCAGAGGTTGGATATATGAAATAAAGCAATGAGCCAGAGTCCGAAAACGGCTAAGGCAAAAACGGAAATCAAACCTGCTTTTAAAATCTTTTTCATATTTTCATAATTGTTAAAATTTAAGTTTTAATATCATAATATTTTTTCCGTTATATATAACGCTCAAAATAGAGACGTCCGGCTTTAATCCGCGCAATACTTCTTTTGCCCGCTTCTTGTCCCAGCCGTATTCTTGGGAAAGAAGATTTTTTTTAATTATAATATATCTTACCCCGATTATTTTAAGGTATTTAAAATTTCTTGTAATATCGGACGGGTCGCCGAGCCTGTTTATAACAATCTGATTAATGCCGTTTCCGTTGTAATGAATACCTTTAAGGCTGTAAAACCTCTGGGGCAGGTATTTTTTGTAAAGGTCGTGGAAACCGTATCTTATAATATAGCCGCCTATCATCGGCTTACCGTAAATAGTCTGCTCGTACATTTTAAACCCGCCCTGCATAAAAGGAACGGTCATTACCGCCCCGTAAGGCTCTTTTTTAAGAATATATACGCCCCTCGA
>DAHVOJ010000062.1 GCA_027318865.1 bacterium
GTTTAAAGAATACTACAAAGATATGACCGATATCTCCGTCATGAGACCGACGGAGAAAAATATAGCTAAATATACTTTTATGACCAATTTTATGAGACAGAAGTCTTTGCAGTTCGCTTACGCTTATTATACTTATATTCTTAATCATCCGCAGTATAACATAGCGGGAAAGATAGGCACGACTTCTTGGTCTTACAGGGAAACGTCAAATTATAGCTCCGCCGAAAAGAAACTCTATATCCGCAGGTTCGAAAGTAAAATCGGACTGTTCTTTTTCTTTTCCGAAAGTAATCCTTATTCTTTAAAACAAGTTCCTATAATGAACTGGCTGCTTAACGACAATCATATTATTACCATAGGGGTGTCTAACGACGAATGCCCTTCTAATCTCGATACGAAATGCGTAGTAAGTCCGGAAGCTTTTAAATATTATAATGTTAAAAACTTGCCCGAGATTATTATGGTTTACAGAAAAAAAGACGGCTCACCCGCGTATCAGATTATAGGGGCGGGTCTTACGCCGGAATCAACGATTATAAGCAGGATATTCTTTTATCTGCATAGCCGGAACAAAGTTTATTATAAAAATAAAAATTTCGAAAAGATAAGCGGAGCTCCGTATTTGGGGCAAGGACGATAGTTATGGATGGTCAATTTTATTTTCGAGTTGCTCAAAAAGTTTTAATAGACGGAGTGGGTCCTACGATACATCGTGGGTTAAAGATTGAAGTTCCTGTTATGTTTTTCGCTCTGCCGGAAAGTTACGGAAACGGTGTAGAAAAGGTCGTGGAAGGAAAAACAATAAAACTTGTATGCAGAAATTGCAATCCCGATCCAATTCACGAACCTAACGGAGTTTATTCAACTTTGAATATAATTTTATCGGAAGAAAAGGATAGTTCAAAAGAAGTATGGAAAAGTATAAAAAAAGACGATTTTTATGCCCGTTACGATAAAAACGGAAAGGTTTCCGACGATTACGTCGTCGACATGGTTCTTGATTATAGGCTTGCGAGGAAGCTTATTAGACGGTTATTTGATTATTTTTTTGTTTCTATAGACTTAATAACAAAATGGTAAAGATTGTCGATGGGAATATCGTAACGATTGAAAGGTTGCGTTGATAATTCCGGATAAGTTTTAACAAAATAACATATTGCTCTTTCTTTATTATTTAAATCTTTTTTATTGTCGATTAAGTCTATTAAATATTCTAATCTCCCGATAATATCTCTTTTGAGTCGATAATTTTCTATAACTTCTTGCTTTAAGTAGATGAAAAATGAAAGTTTATCTTTTAAACATTTTGATTGAAGTTCTATTGAATAATTATTGCCGTATTTTTTTATTTTCCGTATAAAATCCCAAAAAATAAAATCTTTTCCGTCTTCAAAATAAAGAATTCTTTTAAACCAGTTTTTGTATTGATGCGTCGTATCTCCTATTTTTAAAAGAAATTCGCATTTAGGGTTAACTTCGTAATAATTTACTACTTTTTCGAGATAAATTGTTTCAGAGTGATTTGATTTATTATATTTTTTTGTAGCGACGGATATTTTTTCTTTGAGAATTTCGTCCTTTATTTCGTTGTTTTTAATAGATTTATCTATTTTAATCACGGTTTCGGGTCTGTCGAGAATTAACACGGATGGATAAATATGCTCTTTTACTGGGTCGATTCCGTGTTTTTTAGTATTCTTTTTTTTGCTGTCTTTTGTATTGCTATCGTGATATTTGCATATATCTTTATGTGGGTTTTCCGACTTAGTTTTAAAGTAAGGTTGCCTTTTAACTGCTTCTTCCGGCTTATAGATATTTGCTCCTATAAGTTTTATGCGACAATTTTCGTCAGAACAATAAAAATTAAACCTTAAAGATTTATCCGTTTGAGAAAAATATGCGTTTCTTGCTTCTAAAGGATCGACTATTTGATCTAGTTCAAGACAATATGCATTCAGTATTTCCAAAATAAACCTCTTGTAAACAGTATTAATTTTATATTTTTAAAATTATATAATTTAGATTTTAATTATACAAATATTTTTTTCTTGACATTTAACATAACTTGTTATATTAATGATACTATCTACTATTAAAGGAGTGCTTTATCATGCCCAAAAGGATATATATTTTAATTCTTCCGCTTATTTTTATATCGCTGTTTTCGTTTAAAGTATCGTCCGCTTTTGCTTCCGGCGGCATGAACGGATATATGACGAACCTCTTAACCGACATTCAATCTTTGTCGCCTACCGCCTATCAGGGACAGCAACGAGGTTTCTTCGTGGGCGGTTCTATGGAAATACCGCCTCAGGGAACTACTATACAACCTTTTTCCGCTACGCTTCCGCATTTATCTTTTAACGGTTGCGGCGGCATAGATTTAACTATGGGCGGGTTTTCCTATCTTAATTTTAAATATTTAGTCCAAAAACTTCAGGGCATATTGCAAGCCGCTCCGGCTTTCGCCTTTGAAATTGGTTTAAAAGTATTATCCGAACAGGCGGGCGGAGTAATGAACGACCTCGAAGCCGCTACCGACGCTATAAACGATTTAAATTTAAATTCCTGCAAATCTATGGATAACATCGTCAACGTCGCGTCCGGCGCGATTAATTCAGGCATCAATAATCTTAAAGCTAAGCAGGCGACGTCGAATTCGCAGGCTACCGGCGGAAGTTCTTGGTTTGGATCGGCTCTTACAAGCACTATAAGCAGCGTAGGGTCGTCTTGGAATAGTTTTGTGAGCAATGCCGCTTCGCAAGCAAAACAGCAAAGTCAATCGGGAACAAATCCTTTGATTAATTTTGGTCTGCCGACATCGACTCCAAGCCTCTTAGACGTCGCATCTGGTAATGTCAGCACCGCATTTCCGAATTTAATACCGATTATGCGGTATTATGTTGGAGACGTCGTTCCCGTGAAGCAGACGAATCCATCGACGCAAGCCGTTTCTTCCACTACGGCTTACGAATATCCCTGCGAGCCCGAATCTACGGCAAATTATTCGGCTTTGGCAAAAAATATCGTTAACGACGGAGACGTCTGGGGCGCAAATATTAATACGAGCAATCCGGACGGTTTCTGCTCGAATACGCAAGAATATACTTTTACTCCGTTGTCTCGGCAGGTACAACAAGACGTTCTTAACATAGTATCGGGTATTCAGACGGATTCTCAGATAACGCCCCAAGATGTAGCGTTAATCAATTCTTCTCCGCTTCCGATACTGCCGTTTTTACAGGTAATCGGTTTAAGCAACAATCCTGCGGAAGAGTCCGTTTTAGTCGGTCCTCTTGCCAAAACGATAGCTTATAGCATAGTCGCCCAGTTGATTAACGAGACGGCAGGTATCGTCGCCCAAGGCGTAAACGGAGCGAAAATTACCTTAAAGGACGGCACGAATACCGCCGGACCTACTATAAGCTCAAGCAAAAAATTATTAAAACATCTTGATATAATTGCTACTTCTACCGAAAACGAATATATGAAAAATTACAAAAAAACCA
>DAHVOJ010000063.1 GCA_027318865.1 bacterium
ATGGATTTTTTAACCTGTATGAATGCAGGGCTAAGTATAGGTCAGGCTATAAGTAATTTTGACAAAAGCAAAAAAGTAATAGCCTTAGTCGGCGATTCCACTTTTTATCATTCAGGAATTCCTGTTCTCCTAAATGCGGTTCAAAACGGAGCGGATATTCTTTATATTATTCTGGACAACAGTTGGACGGCTATGACCGGACATCAGAAGACGCCTTCAACGCAAAAAGATATAGACGGCAAACCGTCGGCAAATGTTTTAAACTTGAAAGATTTGGTAAAATCTCTCGGAGTTTCTTACGTTAAAAGCTTAGACCCTAACAGCGTTAAAAGATTTTCCGCCCAAATTAAGAGCGCGCTTAAAGAACCTGGCGTAAAAGTTTTAATAGCTAAAAGAGAATGTATTTTGCAGGAAATCAGAAGAAATAAAAGTTTGCTTAAAAACGACGCTAAAGTAGCGGAAACGGGAGAATCTTTATATGAGATTCAAAAGTCGAGATGCGTAAAATGCAACGAATGTTTTGTAGAACTTGCTTGTCCGGCGATTATTCTAAAAAAAGACGAAGATAACGGCGGCGATTATTACTATATAGATCCGGCGTCTTGCGTAAAATGCGGAGTCTGTTATGAAATATGTCCTAACAGCGCCATACGTAAAGTAGAATTTGATTTAAAATCTGAGTTTAAATTAAAAAAAGGATTGCCGGAAGCAACAGTATAGATTTCTTTATAAAATAATAAAATATGAAAAAATTTAATATAGCGATAGTAGGTTTAGGGGGACAAGGCATTATCACTATGGGAACGGTGATGAAAAATGCGGCCCTGAATTCGGATTTGCAAGACGTATCCGGTTCCGAAAGAAGTGGCGGAGCGCAAAGAGAAGGCTACGTGGAAACTTTCGTAAAATATATTTTTTACGAAAATGCGGCCGAAATGAATAATCCACGGAAAAATATGCATTCGCCGATGATAGAATCCGGAGGCGCAAATGCTTTAATATCTTTAGAGCCGTTAGAAACTTTGAGAGGCATAAAATATTTAAACAAAAATTCGATAGTTATTTTTAACAAAACGCCTTATATTCCAATAAGCGTAAGAATGGGTAAGACTGAATATCCCGAAATATCTTTTATAGTTTCTGAACTGCAAAAAGTTACAAAACATATATATTATTACGATATTGACGCTATTTCGTTAGAAAAATTTAATTCTTTAACGCAAAAAAATATAATCGCTTTAGGCATACTGTTCGCAAAAGCAGATATTCCAATAGAAAGGTCTGCCGTGGAAAGCGTTCTCGCCGAAGGTAAAGGAGCCGAAAATAATTTAAAAGCCTTTGCATTAGGATTAAATCTTTAAGTCATTTAAACGTCGGTATATTTATTTATCAATGACTGCAATTATAAATGAAAGAAAAAGACGAATTAAGCAATCTGATTGAAGATATAAATTATTTTGTTTCAGGCAATAAAGAAAGTTTTGTATTTATTTCCTCTATATCCGATTTTTTTAATAAAATTCCCTCTGTAACGCAGGATAATATTATGAGTTCAAATTTGAATAACGAGACGGTATATCCGGATAAACGGAAAGCGTTAGAATTTTTACGTGAAGTAAAAGTCGATAAATGCATAAAATGCGCATTGAGCAAAACAAGAAAAAATATAGTTTTCGGCGAAGGAAATCCCGAAAGCAGACTCATGTTTATAGGGGAGGCTCCGGGCGCCGAAGAAGATAATACCGGAAGGCCTTTTGTCGGAAGAGCGGGTCAGCTTCTTACAAAAATAATAGAATCCATAAATCTAAAAAGAGAGGAAGTTTATATTGCCAATATAATAAAATGCAGACCTCCTGAAAACAGAAATCCTATGGAAAACGAAATAGCTTCATGCGCGCCCTTTCTTAAAGAGCAGATAGCCGTCATAAGACCCGAGATAATCTGCACTCTGGGAAAATTTTCAACCGAATTTATTATAGGAGAAGGCAAAGGCTCTATATCTTCGGTTAGAGGAAAAACTTATAATTATGACGGAATAACGGTGATACCTACTTATCACCCTTCTTATTTACTTAGAAACCCTTCGGCAAAAAAAGAGACATGGGAAGATATGAAAAAAATCAGGGAATTGTATTTTAAATAAATGTAGTATAATATAAATATAATAAAAATTAATAATAAAAGGTCTAATGGTTTATTTTGCGGATTTTCTAATAATCATAGCATTTATACTTGTTATAACGGATTTTTTTGCTATGAGTTACGGCGTTTTTACAAGCGCCGGAGCGATACTTTTCGTTATCGGCACTATAATCCTATTCTATATAGTGCATAACGTACCGATATTTTTCATAAGAATCGTCCTTCCTACTTATGTTACCCTTACGGTTTTCGTCTCAATTTTTGCATATCTCGGATATAAAGCCTATAAATCGAAAGTGAAAACCGGAGAGTCTCTTTTGTTAAATCAAACCGGCGAAGTAGTTTCGGACGTAAATCCTAATAAAGACGGTAAAATTTTAATTAACGGCGAATTGTGGACTGCTTATTCGGATTATACTATATTGAAAGGAAACAAAGTTACCGTCGTAAAAGTTGACGGAAAGCTGAGACTTAAAGTTAAACCTGAAGAAGCCTAAATATAAATCTTTAACTCAATAATCAATAGAATAATAATTCGGCTATTTTAGCCGGTATTTAATATTATATAACTATAATTTAAAAGGAGAATAAAATGGGAGACAGCGCAATTTTTTTTGCGGTCGTTATAATAGTCGCAATTATCGTTATTTTAAATGCGGTAAGAATAATTGCCGAATATGACAGGGCGGTAATATTCAGGCTCGGCAGGGCTATAAAAGTTAAAGGTCCAGGTTTAATTCTTCTTTGGCCCGTAATCGACAGAATGGTAAGAGTAACTCTTAGAATAATTACTATGGATGTGCCACCGCAGGACGTTATTACAAAAGATAACGTAACTTTAAAAATAAGCGCAGTAGTTTATTACAAAGTAGTCGATCCGCTGAATGCAATAGTTCAGGTTTACAATTACGATTATGCCGTATCGCAGCTTGCTCAGACCACTTTAAGAAGCGTATGCGGAGAGGGAGAACTCGATAAGCTTTTATCGGAAAGAGAAAAAATAAATATGGAGATTCAGGATATATTGGATAAGCATACAGGTTCTTGGGGTATTAAAGTTACCGTAGTTGAGCTTAAGCAGATAGACCTTCCCCAGGATATGCAGAGAGCCATGGCAAGGCAAGCCGAAGCCGAAAGAGACAGAAGGGCAAAGATAA
>DAHVOJ010000064.1 GCA_027318865.1 bacterium
CGCAGGAAACAAAAAATAAGATAGTGTTGGAGTTTACCGGTATAATAAACAAAGAGGTTAAGCGGTTAAATAAAATGTCGGTCGAGTTTTTAAGTTTTGCGAAGCAGAGAAATCCGGTTTATGCCGCGGCAGATATAAATAAGCTTCTTGAAGATTCAGTAAGAATACTTAAATTCGAAGCGGCAAATTCAAAAATAAAACTGATTCAAAAAAATATCGATTATAGTCTTCCGCCGGTTCAAGCCGATGCCGAAATGCTTAAGCAGGTTATTTTAAATTTAATTATTAACGCAATAGATAAAAAATACGGAACCGATAATAAGTTAATAGAAATAAAGGCGTTTTCAAAGGACGGCCGCGTAAATATAGAAATTGCGGATAACGGAGAGTCTATAAGCGCAGAAAATATAAAGAAAATATTTAATCCGTTTTTTACTACTAAAAATTCCGGTTCGGGACTCGGCCTTCCGATATCCTTACGAATAATTAAACTTCACGGCGGAAGCATAAAAGTTTTTAGCGAAGAGGGTAAAACAGTTTTTACTATTATTATACCCGCCGGCGACGCCGGAAAGATAATGAATAATTGAACAATTAAGCTATAAGCCTGAATTTAATATTGAAAATTAAAGATGAGAGATATATGGCTGAAACGATTAACAAAAATAAAAAATTGCTTTTAATAGACGACGAGAAGAATCTTCTGAGAGTCGTAAGCCTTAACCTTGCTAAACGCGGGTTTTCGGTGAATACGTCCTTAAGCGCCGAAGAGGGTTTAAAATTATTTTATAATAACAGTTACGACGTTATAATTTGCGACCTGCGTTTAAGCGGGATGAGCGGCATAGAATTATTGACTAAAGTAAGAAACGCGGACAAAGACGGAAATAAAAATACGGTGTTTATCGTGATAACGGCATTCGGAACGATTAAGCAGGCTGTTGAAGCGATAAAGCTCGGAGCGGACGATTTTATATCAAAGCCCGTGGATATAAGCAGTCTGGTAGAAAATATCGATTTGGCCCTGCGGAGAAGGAATTATGCAAAAATAAACGATTTTGAACTTCAAAAAGATTTTGACTTAAATGGAAATATTTTTAAAGATTTTATTTTTAAAAGTCCTCAAATGAAGGAAATTTTCAACGAAGTTGCGCTGACGTCGAAATCGGCTTCCAATGTTCTTATAACCGGCGAAACCGGAACGGGCAAAGAAGTGCTGGCAAAAGTTATCCATATTCTTTCGGAAAGAAACGGAGAATTTATTCCGATAAATTTAAGCGCGATTCCGGAAGGACTTATGGAAAGCGAACTTTTTGGATATGAAAAGGGAGCGTTTACCGGCGCCGTTTCAAACAGAAAAGGGAAATTGGAAACGGCAAACGGCGGAACTCTTTTTTTGGATGAAATTGCGGATATGCCCCTGCCTATGCAGGTAAAGCTTCTGAGGGTAATTCAGGATAAGGAGTTTTCAAGGCTTGGCTCCAACGAAAAAATAAAACTTAACGCAAAAATAATATCCGCTACGAACATACCGTTAGAGAATGCCGTTATCGAAAAGAAATTCAGGGAGGACCTTTTTTACAGAATTAACGTTCTGCATTTTAAAATTCCGCCTTTAAGGGAAAGAAAAGAGGATATTATCCCTCTCGCAAATTTTTTTGTTAAAAAATATTGCGTTATAAATAAAAAAAACATAAGCGCTATAACCGATTCTGCCATAAATCTTTTGAAAAATTATACATTTCCCGGAAACACAAGGGAGTTGGAAAATATCATAGAAAGAGCCGTGGTCGTTTCTACTTCGGACTCTATAATGCCCGTGCACCTGCCGAAAACTTTAGCTGCGGACGGCGGCGGCGAAGCCGAAAAATTTCGATATACCGGCGCCGCTTCCGAAAACGATGATAATAAAATCAATATAAATCTTGACGGGGTTGAAATGGAGCTGATAAAGAACGCTCTTGAAAAAAACAATTATAATCAAACCAGAACCGCCGCCGTACTGGGTATTACCAGAAAAAGGCTTATCACGAAAATAAAAAAATATAATCTTTTTTCCGATAAATAAAATAAATTTAACTCATTTATATTTTTAACATATTTAACTCCGATTTTTTCTCGCATTTCTTTTTTTGTCCATTTCAGAACATTTCATATTAATATGGTTGTCCAGAAATGGACAACCATAAAATTGCTATTCAAAAAAATAGAGGTTTCAAGCTATTTTTAAATATGGCATTATTTTTGCATAGTATTAAGTTAGATTTGGTTTATTACAATTACAAATATAAATATAAAAGGTGAATCAAATGGGATTAGATTTAAACATTACTTTAGCCGTCGCTTTTTTCGGAGGCATACTCGCGTTTTTTTCTCCGTGCATTATTCCTCTTATACCCGGTTATATATCGTTCATCAGCGGAGTCAGCATGGAAGGCTTAATTTCCGAAAAAAAGAACTACAAAAACATTGTCAAGGTTTTTATCGCATCGGTTTTTTTCGTTATCGGATTTTCCCTTATATTTATCGCATTTGGTATGGGTTCCGAGACGATTTTTGGAAATTTGCTCAAATCGCATCTCGACTTAGTCAGAATTATAGGCGGCATGGTAATAATCATTTTCGGATTATACTGTATAGGACTCTTTAAGATAGGTTTTTTAAGCAGGGAAGTAAACTTTCTTCCGTGGAAGAAAAAAGGAGGAATAATATTCGGCTCCCTTTTTCTTGGAATTGCTTTTGCGGTAGGCTGGACGCCCTGCATCGGACCAATTCTTGCGTCCATTCTTCTTTACACTTCTATGGGCGCTTCCCTTTCAAAATCAGCCGAACTTTTGTCGGTATTCAGCATAGGACTGGGAATTCCGTTTATTTTAACCGGACTTTTTATTACATATTTTTTTGCCTTTTTTAAAAAAATCAGGTCTCATCTGAATTTATTTTCCATAATTTCGGGAATTTTTTTAATATTAATGGGGATACTTACGCTGACGGGAAATTTTGAGGCTATTTCGCAATATATTATAGGTAAATTTTAAATTATTATGATGAAGTTCGAGATAGGGGGGCATAAGCCGCTAATCCCGCATCAGAATTTACATATAAAAGAAACATCTAAATATTTTCTATCGGGATTAACCCAAAATTGCCGATAGAAACCATTAAAATGGCTTTAAAGTTAAATAAATACTGGATTCCCGCCTACGCGGGAA
>DAHVOJ010000065.1 GCA_027318865.1 bacterium
TAAATTAAATAAAAAATCTGCGATATCAGGGGTTATCCCCATTCCGTGGGCGGCATTCTCTCCGTTTGCAATAATGAATTCGGGATTATATTTATCTATTATCGAACCTATAAGCGATTTTACTGCCAATCGACCCGGTTTTCCAATAATATCCCCTATAAAAAGAATATTGATTTCGTCATTATTTAGCAAATTCCGTAGCCCTCGTTTCCCTGATGACCGTTACCTTAATCTGCCCCGGATACTGCATGGTATTTTCTATTTTTTTTGCTATATCTTTAGATAATACTACCGAATCTTCGTCTGAAATTTTTTGGCTCTGAACTATCGCCCTGATTTCTCTTCCCGCCTGTATTACGTAACTTTTTGCAACACCGCTAAAGGAGTTTGCAATAGATTCAAGATCTTCGAGGCGCTTAACGTATGTCTCGAACATTTCTTTTCTGGCACCCGGTCTTGCGGCACTAAGAGCGTCAGCCGCAGAAACTAAAACTGCAAGCACGCTGTTCGGCTCTTCATCAAAATGATGGGCGGCAATAGCATGAACCACTTTAGGCGATTCGCCGAATTTTTTTGCAAGATCGGCGCCTATTATAGCATGCGAACCTTCTACTTCATGGTCTACAGCCTTGCCTATGTCATGCAAAAGTCCTGCTCTTTTAGCCTGTTTAACGTTGATATTTAATTCGGAAGCCATTATTCCGCAAAGGAATGCAACTTCAATCGAATGATTATATACGTTTTGCGAATAACTCGTCCTATATTTTAATCTGCCGAGAAGTTTAAGAAGTTCGGGGTGTACTCCGTGAATTCCGACGTCGAATGTTGCCTGCTCTCCGGCTTCCTTCATAGTCTGGTTAAGTTCTTCTTCAACTTTTACAACTATTTCCTCTATTCTTGCAGGATGAATTCTGCCGTCGGCAATCAATCTTTCCAAAGAAAGTTTGGCTATTTCTCTCTTAATCGGATTAAAAGAAGATAGAATGACAGCTTCAGGCGTTTCGTCTATTATTAAATCGACTCCGGTAGCGGCTTCGAGAGCGCGGATATTTCTGCCCTCCCTGCCTATAATTCTGCCTTTCATTTCATCGCTTGGAAGCTGAACGGAAGATATAGATTTTTCGGCAACGTAATCTCCCGCATAACGTTGTATAGCCGTAGCTATAATTTCTTTTGCTTTTTTATCCGCAATCTCTCTCGTTTCGTCCTCTATCCTCTTAATTGCTTTGGCGGATTCGTGCTTAGCTTCTTCAGTTATGGAATTTATAAGAATATTTTTTGCTTCCGTTGACGTCATGCCGGATATTTTTTCTAATTCGGCGATTTTTTCTTTAATTTTGTCATCTATCAATTTCTCTTTTTCGGAAACTGTTTTTTCAGACTGCATAAGAATCTTCTCTCTTCTCATAAAATCGCTTTCTTTTTTCTCTATCAAAGATATTCTTTTTTCAAGATTGTCTTCTTTGAAGGATAATCTTTTATCAAGCTGGTTTAATTCCTGCTTTTGAAGCCTTATTTCTTCATCGGCAATTTCCTTTAGCCTTATAGATTCGGATTTAGCGGCTAAAACGGCTTCCTTCTTAATTTCTTCCGCTTTTTTTTCTGCGTCCCTGATAATATTAGCGGCTTTATAGGAAGAACTGCCTAACGAACCTTTATCTACAAAGTATTTAACTAAAAAACCGGCAACGAAAAATATTGCGGCAATAATAATTATTAAAATCGGTAAAATATATCCAGTCATTTTTTTCTCCTTATTTACTGCAAATCATAGTGCTATATCAACTTTATGTATTCCATTTTCCGTAATTATATAATTCATTTTCACGTCTTCAGGTTCGGACTCCAATAAATCGTTTTTAATAAACTGAAAGTCGTAACAAACACCGATAAAATAAGAATTGCCGGCTTTTTTTAAAGACCTGTCGTAACAACCCTTGCCGTATCCAACCCTGTTTCCGTATGTATCAAAAGCTAATCCCGGCACAAAAAAAACATCTATATCTTTTTCGTCGATTTCATCGTCGTTTTTTGGACATAAAATACCGAAAGAATCTCTTTTCATAAAGTCCCTGCTTTCAAATTTATAAAAACACATCCTTCCGTCGTCCTCACATAAGGGCATAAAAAATCGTATATCGCCGCTTTTGTTTACGTCGATAAGGTATTCCATCCTGACCTCGTTTTTTATACTCATATATACGGCAATTTTTTTAAATAAATTTGATACTATATAATCGTAAGCAATTTTGGAAATATTTAAGCTTGCCGCATTAATGAACGGTTCTTTTAATTGAATTCTTTTATTTTTCATTAATGCTCTTGCGTCTTTTTTATTTATCATTTTAATTAAAAAGCGTGGTAAAATATCGGAAGAAATAAAGAGAGAAAGGATAACCCCGCATGTACCGAAGAGATTTTTAAAATTGGACCTATAAAAAAATAGGTGGTAATCGTTTACCTGCTGAAAAAAGGAATCTTCGTTTCCAAAGTTCCTTACCGTAACAGACAGTGACAATCCCTTTCTATCCAACTGTTGGGTCAATTTTAACAACCAGCATCAAATACCGCAGGGTTTATAAAAAATTAAAATACTGTTAAATACTAATGTTAAGACTTAGATATATATTTATATATATTATTTACTTTTTCCAAAACCCTTCTGCTCTCGTTATTTATTTCCGTTTTATCGGACATAAAATCATCCGCAATATTAAGCGCGGTTAAAACGGCTATGTTAAAAGAATCTACCGATCTTGTTTTTTTAACCACCTCATCCGCTTTTGCGTTGACGTACTCTGCTAAAGATTCCAAATACTTCCTGTCTTTATCGCTGTTTAAAATAAATTTACGATTTAAAATTTTTAATTCTATAAGTTCGCTCATAGCTGTATAGAATCTAAATTATTTAATATTTCGTCTATTTTTTTTACTACAAAATCATTATCTGCTTCATATGTGGAAATTTTATCTTTTAACTCTTTAATTTCATCATCTTTTGTTTTAACCTCCGCTAAAAGTTTATCTCTTTCCGTTTTAATTTTCTCAAAC
>DAHVOJ010000066.1 GCA_027318865.1 bacterium
TTACAATATAAATGGAAAATATGCGCAGTATTCATAAATTTAAAGAAATTTGTTTTTCTATACTAGCCTTTTTAATATTAACTTTTTTTATCTTGACCGTTCCTTCATATGCTTCCAAATCTAAACCTAACAAAAAAAAATATTCCGCCAGTTTTTTAAATATAAGATTTACGACTACTAAGCTTAATCAAAATAAAATCGGCGGAAAAAGCGGCGCAGCACAAGTAGTTATTGTTTCTTCCGCAAATACAAATAATAGTTCTCAAGACAATAAGGTATTTATAAAAAAAATAAAGCCGAAAAAACATGAAAAGGCAAAAAAAACGGAAGTCGTTGCCGACGCCTCCATTAAACAGCTAAACTCATCGGGCGGTTTAGCTGCATCCGGTCTGCTTGCAAAAAAAGGCGATTTTTCGAATTATCAAAAAAATATGACCCATATATTTCCTATGATTATAAATAAGGAAATAATACATTACATTCATTATTATCAGACTACGGGACGTGATTTTTTTAAATATGCGCTTTCAAGATCGGAAAGATATATACCCATGATAAAAAAAATTTTTAAAAAAATAGGTCTTCCTAACGATCTCGCTTATCTTGCAATGGTTGAAAGCGGTTTTTCGCCCACCGCATATTCTTACGCCGGCGCAAGCGGAATGTGGCAGTTTATACCTTCTACCGGCAGATTATTCGGTCTGACGATGAACTGGTGGGTCGATGAAAGGAGAAATCCTGTGGAATCTACATATGCAGCTGCAAAATACTTGAAAGATTTATTTAACAAATTCGGCTCATGGTATCTTGCGGCGGCGGCTTATAACAGCGGAGAATTAACTATAGAAAGAGCTTTATCCGTTGATCCCGGCGGTAATTTCTGGTCTATATCGCAGAACAAACCTTATCTTTTGCCTGGACAGACAAGAAGATACGTTCCTAAAATTATTGCGGCGGCAATTATTGCAAAAGATCCGGCAAATTTCGGCTTCCACAACATTAATTATCAAAAACCTATAAAATTTAAACAGGTAAAAGTGCCTTATTCGGTCAGCCTTTACGATTTGGCTAAATGCATAGACGTTTCCGAGTATGAATTGCAAAAGATGAATCCCGAACTTTTAAGAAACGTTACGCCGCCGAACGATCCCGAGTTTATGCTTAATATTCCTGCAAGCGATTACGGTAAATTCTTAAAAAATTTCAAAAATCTTAAAAGATATACGACTAAACAACCTGTAATAAAATATACGGCTTATTCAAGGCCTGCGAATAATACGGTTTATACCGTAGAACCGGGCGATACGCTTATGGGAATCGCTTCCAAGTATGGAGTGCCCCTATCAACTATAGAAAGGTACAACGGACTTAACGGTTATTCCATACTTAAAGTAGGAGAAAAAATAACTATACCGGGGATAAATACCGCAAATACAAATTACGCGGGAAATACTTCCGGTTCTAATACCGTTTATACCGTAGAACCGGGCGATACGCTTATGGGAATCGCTTCCAAGTACGGAGCGTCTCTTGCGGCAATAGAGAGGTACAACGGGCTTAACGGCTATTCTATACTGAAAGTAGGGGAAAAAATAACAATACCGGGTGGAAAAGGTCCTCAAAAAACTATCGCCCAAAACACTTTCGGCGATGCAACTTTATCATATATTATCGTTAAGCCGGGAATGACTTTATGGAGCATATCGCAAAAATTTAACGTATCTATAAATTATATTAAAGACATAAACCGGATTAACGGAAACGATATACATACGGGAGAAAAAATATTTTTAAAAGGCAGCTCGAATAACAGCGTAAGATATTCTTATATTAAGAGCGGCGGCAATAACTATGGGTCAAAAAGAACGAATAGCGGCTTTTTATACTACAGGGTAAAATTCGGCGATTCGCTTTACGGTATTTCCGCAAAATTTCACGACAACGTAAAAAATATAATGGCTGAAAACAACATAAAAAATCCAAATTCTATATATCCGGGCGAATTGCTTAAGATAACCAAATAAATGATATCTTTCGATGAATCTTTAAACATTA
The DNA here is from genome assembly GCA_027318865.1 of bacterium. Taxonomy (GTDB): domain Bacteria; phylum SZUA-79; class SZUA-79; order Acidulodesulfobacterales; family Acidulodesulfobacteraceae; genus Acidulodesulfobacterium_A. The sequence continues at coordinate 2,056 of DAHVOJ010000066.1, forward strand.
TAAATTCAATAAATACGTCTGCATCTTTAAAAGCCGAAAAAATATCCGTCGTAAACGCGATAGACAGGGTTTTATACGACGACGTTATATCGGAAGTCGATTATCCGGCGTGCGACAATTCCGCAATGGACGGGTATGCCGTTAATACAGATCTGACGAAAAAACTTAATTCATCGCAATTAAAATTAACTATATACAAAAAAGTCGTATATGCAGGGGATGCCTCCGTTAGTTATAAATATAAAAAATCGGACGGCGAAAACTTTGCCGTCCGCATAATGACGGGCGGATATATGCCGAAAACTTTAGATGCCGTAATACCTATTGAAGATGCCGTAGTAGAAAACAATAACCTTATAGTAAGTTCTCCAGTGAAATCCGGTAAAAATGTAAGAAGCCGTGGCGAAGTTATCAAAAAAGGCGACGTAATTTTGAAAAAAAATACCAGACTGACTCCGGAAAATATATCCCTGCTCGTCTCATGCAATATAACGAAGATAAAAGTATATGAAAAAATAAGTGTTTCCGTTATTTCCACCGGAAACGAGATTATAGGTCTCGACAAAAAACCTGCATACGGTAAAATTTATAATTCCAACGGAATATTGGCGGAAAATTTTTTAATGCAAAACGGTTGCACCGTCGTTAATAATGCGGTATGCAGAGATAATTTGGAAGAAATAGAAAACTCTCTGACGCAAGCGGTAAAAACCAGTAAAATAATAATAACTTCAGCAGGAGCTTCTTTCGGCGATAAAGATTTTACCGAAAAGGCGCTTGAAGCCGCAGGTTTTAAAATTAAATTCAGGCAGGTGGCTATTAAACCCGCAAAACCTTTTTCTTTCGGATTGATAAATAAAAAAATACCGGTTTTTATGCTGCCCGGAAACCCCGTTGCA
>DAHVOJ010000067.1 GCA_027318865.1 bacterium
TTTATTCTTATCGGCATTTAAAAGGATAAGGCCTTTTATAAAGACTATATCGGTAATAAGCGGGGTAATTTTAATTGCAGTAGGGATACTGATATTTTTTAATTATCTCTCCGTAATATCTTTATATTTCGGCAATGCTTTCCATTACAATATACCGTATAACGGATAGCTTTTATCCAATATTACCTTTAATCACCATTAGAGATTATTAAAAATTGTTCAATATATAAAATAACTCTGGATGAACCGTCTAAATACCGACGGCTTTAAAACGTACCCGCTTTCGCGAGATATTGGCGTCCGTGTCTATCAAAGCATGTCTTTGATACGGACGCAAATGGACATCACATTGGGTAAATCTTAAATCCCCGGATTGTCATTCCCGCGTAGGCGGATATAAACATATATTTTTCTGAATGTATTGAAAAAGCATGTCTTTTTCATCAGAAAAATATGCCGTTTATGCAGAAAATAAAATTTCTAACGGTGATTTAAGGTATTAATAGTTAGATAAAAAATTTTTAAATTCATTGATTTTCTTTTAACCGTTCAACGCTAACGGTATAAATAATAATCAGACTTATACAATATATCGACAAAAATAATTAAATATCCCCTCTACAAGTTGCTTATTTTTTTGGCTAATACCTTCCAGTAACCGTTCTCTTCGGTAACGGACAAAACTTTCTGATTAATTTTACCTACCCATTCTAAAACATCGTTGACTTCTTCCTTTTTATCCGTCAATAACTCGATAACGGCATTTTCCGGCTGCCGCCTCATTTCTATTATAAATTCACCGACGGGCGGCATACAGCACGATACGCCCCTTATGTCAACTACAACGGGTTTAATTTCATCTTCTAAATGCGCCATAATAAATCCTCCATAATAATTTAAAGTTTAAACTTAAAGTTTAAAAATCTTTATTCAACGAATAAATCATGATTATTCATAGAAAAGCAATAATCATGATTTATTCTATGTAAAAAAGTACTATAATTTAAAATTTTGAACCTACTTCTGCCGTGTTTTCTTCGTTTCTGCCGCGGCAGTGTCCACGGAACATACGCCTCCGGCGCATTCCGTATTTGCGGCTTGCGAAGATTCCCTGGTGACATCGCCTTTAGTTTTAGCGTCTGCCTCACCTGTTTGGGCAGTTTGCTCATTTAACGTTTCATCCGCAAATTCGGCATTTACTTTTATTTTTTTATCGCGTACTAATTTGCTTATAAAATATAAAGCGCTGTCCTCCGATATTTTAAATTTTTGGGCGATAGATAGGGGATTTATTTGACCTTCTTCTTTGATGACGGTTAATATCTCTTTTTCGACTTCCGAAGCCCAGTCTTCAAATAGGGCGCGTACTTCCGGCGTTGCAAGACCTGCTATTTCTGCAGTCGTCGCAACAGATTCCTCCATACGTCTGCACATTTCCATGGGATTGAAATTTTCGTCTTTCATTTTGCCCATCATCTTATTCATCATGCCCATTCCCGTTTTAATCGGACCTGCTTCTTCGTTCACTTCTGCCATGGTTTGAGCTTCTCCCATCATTCTTTTAGCCATAGGAGGCATCATAGCGCCCATCCCCATTCCTCCCATCATTCTATTCCTCATCCCCATTCCCGTTTTCATACCTGCTTTCATCTGACCCATACCTTCGTTTTGCCCTGCTTCCCGTCCGCCGTTGTCGTTATTATCCTCCGGCGTCTTACCGTTTTTTACACTGCTATTCGTTTCGTTTTTGCATCCCATAAAATTATCTCCTTATTTTTAATTAGTTTGTATTTTTTAATTTAACAATTATTCGCAAGGACACGGAAATTTAGAAACCGCGTTTTCTTTATTGCCGCCCCCGTATTTTTCAAATTTTCTTATTAGATTAATCAATTCGTCGTCGTACAATTCGTTGATAACAAATGTAGATTTGCGCAAAGTTTTAATAAAGCCGGCTTCGCGCAACGCTCTAAGATGAAACGATACTAAGGGTTGCGACATCCCCGTAACTTCGATAATCTGGGAAACCGTGCGGGAGCCGCTTTCTAATGAAAATAATATTTTTACCCTGTTAGTATCGCTCAATAATTTAAAGACCTGAGAAACTTTTTCCGTAATACTCATCACCTCCCTATCGTATAAATTAGGACTTATATAAGTAGTTATTTATATAATATACCTTGAATAATATTATGTCAAGCAAAATTTATCATAAATATAAATTACAAATTTTATTTATATCGATTAATCTTGATAAAGCGCCGAAATATGGTATTATATAAATATACCGGGCAATAATAGCAAAACTGTCGAAAATGTAATATTTACTTAAGGAGAAAATAATATGATGCCTTACTTTTTTTGGGGAAGCGGAATGTGGATATTTCCGATTATCGGGATAATAGTTATGTTGCTTATAGTCTTAATGATTTTCTGGCGCGGCGGTTTTATGGGCGGATGCGGCGGAAACGGACACGACCGGCATTACCACGACGACGACAGGCATTATAGCCGTTCGGAATCCGCAATGGACATATTAAATAAAAGATACGCCAAAGGCGAAATAACGAAAGAAGAATTTGAGCGAATGAAAAAAGATATAGCTGGTTAACGCTATATTTCAATTCAGACTGTAGCAGATACAACATTTTTTTATGCAAAAAAAAATTTCGGTTGCGGTAAAAACGGGTTCAAAAATCGAAGGCTATGAAATATTAGACGACGGAACGCTGAAAATTTCAATAAAGGAACGTCCGGTAGAGAATAAAGCAAACGAAGCGGTCATAAGAAAAATCGCCGAAATTTACGACAAGCCTAAAAACAAAATTAC
>DAHVOJ010000068.1 GCA_027318865.1 bacterium
CCGAACAGCTTATATCCCCACGGCATAAAAACATCCAATTTTTCTGCATTTTTTATTAACCGCGTTTCAGGGTTTTTATTTAAATCGAAGAGGAGAAAAACCGCTTCGGCAGGATTTATTTTTGCGTATGGATAAAAAATAGCGGCGTCGTATGATTCCCAGCAGGTATCTATAAAATCGTCTATGGAAAACATTTTTATAGAGTCGGCGGCGGATTTATATATGCCGGAAATGTATTGCGACAAAAAATAAACCGGTCTTCTGTTGGGAAATATCACCGTAACTTTTTGTCCGGATTTAATTTCTTTCAGGACTAAATCGCCCGTATATTTTATAATATCCGCCGATTTTTTTAAAATATGAAAATTATTCATAAGTTATTAAAATTTATCAAAAATTTATCAAAAATGAAATAAATCGCCGTCGTCTATGTTATATACGACGGCGGAAATTTTTTTATCTTTATATATATCTTTTAAAATAGATTTGTATCTTTGCATTTGCGATTCGTAATTTTCCTTTTCTTTTTTATCGATATGACCGGTTTTATAATCTAATATACAGATTTCTCCTAATTCTGATACCGATTCTGATTCTTTTAAATTTTTAAATATTGATATTCTGTCCATTCTGCAGATTGCGCCGGATGACGAAAGATACTCTTTTTCCGTATAAACGCTGCATAATTCCTTATTAAACAGTTTCAAGAGATAATCGTTTTCCTTTATCATCAATATTTTTTCTTTTATATCGGCTTTTGTTTCGTAAAAATCTTCGGCGGACGGCTTAAATCTTAACAGAAGCATGCATTTTTCTATTAACGGGTCTAAATTTTCAAAGTCTTCGACATATTTAATTTCGCTTAAAATTTTATGGAAAACATCCCCCCTTTTTACGCTTAAATATTGACTTCCTGTTTTTATCGCATATTCATAGCCTATATCGCAAAATCCGCAATCTAATACCGCTGCCGCCGTTTCTTCGTCAAAACCGCCTGTATTTTCGGCATTTTTATTTTCGATAACATTTTTATTTTTAAACTTTTTCTCCCCTGAACTTATTGCGGATAAAGGACAATCGTCTGCGGCAATAATAAAATTATACATCTCGTGTTTCGCCCTGGTAAGAGCAACGTAAAGATTATTCAAGTCGCTGATATTTTGGTCTTTTAAGGCGCCGTAATAAACCGATTCCAAATAAGGAGAACGGGAAGGTTCGTCTTTTTTTCCTTCAAACATGCTTTTTGTTATATAAAAAAGGTTTAAAGGCATACTCGTATTTAGATTAGGATATTCGGCGTCCTTAAACCCGCCTTTATCCGTCGTATAATTGCATTCCGCCGCGAAATAATTTATTTTTTTTCCTTTTCCGCCGGCGCTTTTTGCAGTATCCGGCATCAGAGCGTAATTTTCTTCGGCGACAAAAACGTTTATAACGGCATCCCACTGAAGTCCTTTAGCTTTATGGACGGTAAGAAGGGTAAGCGCATCTTTTACTTCGGGAAGGTCTATAGAAAACAATTCTCCGGAATCAATGCCGTTAAAAATTGAATTGGAATTTTCGGTTTTTATTAAATCCAATAAATCGTTTAAATCGGCGCAGCCCTTTTCTTCGGCATACTGCAATGCGTCAAGAAAATGCGCCAGATAAGCCGATTCTTCAGGAAAATTTTCCGCTATATTAAATACTTTATATATATAAAGCGTTGTTTCATAAGGGGGAAGATATCCGGTTTTATTAAACAGTTCTTCAAAACATTCGTTCCATAAATCTTCGTACCGTTCCCTGAAAAATATATAAAGAGGTTCACCTTTTAAATTATTTAAATTAGTTTCAAATAGGAATTTTTCAAACTCTTCTCGTGCGTATTTTTTGGCGCTTTGCAAACTTATTTTTTTTCCGAAAATATCTCCTATAATAAAACTTCCGAAATTAAAATCGTCTGTCGGGGAATTTAAAAAATTTAAAAGCATTTCGATTTCTCTTATAATTTTTCTGTTCCTAATGTCTAAACTGCTCTGCGTAACTACCTTGTAACCTTTTTCTATAAGCAATCCGGCTAAATAGTTGAGGTATTTGTTCTTTTGGGCTAATACGGCAATATCGCCGCAGCCGTAGTTGCGGACTTTTACGAGGTCGTCTATAGTTTCTAAAAGCCGGTCTTCTATTACGTTTAAAACGTTAAATTCCGATAGACCGCCCTGCTGTTCGTCTTCTTCTTTATTATCGTCGTTATTATATTCGTCTTTATGCTTATTTTCATGATTTTTATTTTTATCTTCTTTTTTAAATATTTCGGTAGAGCAATAACCGCCTAAATTGGTATGTCTTCCCGTTTCGTCCGTCGGCGTATCCTGCTCATAAGTTAAAAAACCGGCAGGATCGCCTACCGCTTCCACTTTACGTTTTAGATCCGTCTTGAAAACGTTATTTACGTAATCGACTAAAATCTTATCCGACCTGTAATTAAATTTTAAAGAAACTTTTTTAAATTCCTCTATCGACGGAAAGGATCTGCCGCCGTCGTCG
>DAHVOJ010000069.1 GCA_027318865.1 bacterium
CATATTTTTGCCGCTTATTTCGTTTAAAAGCCTGTAAATCCAGAACAGCGCCATTTTCGTCGTATAAGATTTTATATCGGCACGCGAACCGGAAAAAACATATTTTCTGGACTCTTTTATTTTATCGCTCGATAATGCTATAAAAACCGTTCCTACCGGATAATTGCCGCCGTCGGTACCGGGTCCCGCTAAACCTGTAACGGCGATGCCTATATCCGATTTTGTTTTTTCCCTTACTTTTTCTGCCATTTCCTCTGCGCATGCTTCGGAAACGGCGCCTTCTTTTTCTATAATAGACGGATCTACTCCTAAAATATCGGTTTTTGCAAAATTTGAATATACTACGCCGCCGTAAAGAAAATAAGAAGATGCGCCCGGCAGGTCGGTAAGTTTGTCGGAAATATGCCCTCCGGTAAGGGATTCCGCCACGGATATCTTAATTTCGTTTTCCTTCAACAGATAAGAGCATACTACTTCAAGTTCGTCTTCGTCATAACCGTAAAGATAATTTTTAAAAATTCCGCCGGTTTTTGAATCTATTAACTTTATGTTTTCATTGAGTTTTTGGGTTGAAACGCCGTTTACCGCCGCGGATATAATAAATTCCCCGTATGAATATTCATACGTTAAATTAACGTCCGAAACCTGTTTTAATTTTGCAAAAAGAGCTTCAAACTCTTTTTCTTTTAAACCGAACAGCTTGTATTTTCTAAATTTGACGAAATAATTTATACCTAATTTTCCGAGCATTTTACCGAGAACGTGATTTTTGAACATATAAACCGCATTATGAGGCTCTAAAGGAAACGCGGCTATAAATACGGGTTCGGTAAGATAAAAACCGGATATGCCGGAATTTTGATTCGGCACGATAAAGGAATGGTCGGGAAAATAACATGCTTTTTCTGCGGAATGATCGAAATATTTTTTGTTAGATTCGTAAACTAAAGCCATCAAGTCTGCGGCATCTTTGCTTCTCGTCCGTTCTTTCTTCAAAACGGAACATATTATTTCGGAAGTTAAAGAACTTCCTTCTTTTATGCCTCCGCATATTATTACGAAAGAATCTTCGGACGTCATATAAGATACGACTTTAGATATGCTTACATCCTGGTTTTCCGGCATAATTACGGCTTCTTTGAAACCGAGTCCGTAAACCGAAAGCACGTCGGAGAGCTCTTTTATTATTTCGCCTGCCGCGGCAAAATTTCCGTCGTCCGATATAACTAATATTTTTATGTCTTTCATATTTCGTTTTGAGATGTGGCGGAATTGAATTCCGTACCCCTTTACATTTTGTGGCAGTGCTCTAATTGAATTCCGGCACTACTTCAGATAATTAGATACCTGCTATTATTACGATAGCTATTCTTAAAATTATTACGGAAAAAAGGGCGGCGGCGACGTCGTCCAGCATAATGCCTAATCCGCCTTTAATTTTTTTGTCTATAGTTCCTATAAACAGCGGCTTCGATATGTCGAAAATACGAAAAAGAAGAAGCCCAAGTAAAGAGTATATCAAAATATGAAAAAAATCGAAATGCATCCATAATAAACCGGACATAACTGCAAGGTAGCCGAGAACTTCATCTATTACTACGAAAGGCGGGTCCTCTAATCCGGATATTTTAGAAGCCTTGGAAGAAACGTAAACCCCGGTAATAAATATTATAATACATACTGCGATATAATAAAAAGGGTTTAAAAATCTAAGCAAAAATATATACAGCAAAAAAGCGGCTACGGAACCGGCGGTACCGGGACCGTAAGGAAAAAATCCTGCGTAAAAAAAGGATGCCGCAAAAATAAACGGGTTATTTTTTTTAAATTCGTTCATTTTATTCATTCCATATATTTACGACTGGAATTTATACCTCCTCATAGAAATATTCAGGAGTATGGCTACGGCGGACATATCTACGACGAGCGACGTGCCGCCGTAGCTGAAAAACGGAAGCGGGACGCCTACTACGGGCAGAAGGCCGACGGTCATAAACATATTTATTATAGCATGAAAAGTTATAATGGCAAGCGCTCCGCCGCCGAGTAAAAAACCCTGAAGCTTTTTCGCCCTGTAAACTATTTTAAACCCTCTTATTATGACTATAAAATAAAGAATTATAAGAATTAATCCCCCTATAAAACCAAACTGCTGCATATAAGTCGAAAAAATAAAATCGGTATGCTTTGCCGGCAAAAAATCCAAAGTGCTCTGAGAGCCGTTGCCGAAACCGTCGCCGAAAAGCCTTCCCGCGCCCACGGCTATTTCCGACTGTATGATATTATATCCTGCTCCGAGATAATCTTGTGCGGGATGCAAAAATATCAATATTCTGCTTTTCTGGTAAGATTTAAGCCTGAACCATAAAACCGGACCTGTTACCAGAATAATTCCGGCGAGTATAAGCATGGAATTTCTTTTAATTC
>DAHVOJ010000006.1 GCA_027318865.1 bacterium
GGATATTATGACAAATTAAAAGTTAAATTCAATAGACAAATTAAAAGTTGACAACAATATTTATTTTATTATTTGACATCATAAACTAAATATAATAATATCATAAATTAATTGTTAGTTGTAAAATTATTATTAATTATTATTAATTAATGAAATTTTTTTTATATAGATTGTTTTATTTAAAATATGGATATTAATTTATATTTAAAAGATTTAAAAAACAGAAAGATTGTTTTATTGGGTTCAGCGGTTTTCCTGTTAGCAATCGTATTTGTTTTTTTTATAATTTTACCGCTGAGCCACTCAATTCGCCTAAACTCGATAGCGGTTAAAAATCAAAAAACTATATTAAATTACGTTTTAAAATATTCAGCTAAAATAAATTCTATAAAATCAAAAGCGGCTGTTTCTAACGGTTTTTCTGTCGTATCGGGAAAAAGCGCCGGTATAATTAACGGCAAAGGTAAGGGTTATATTAAGTTTATATCTTCGCTTTTTAGATATTTTAAAATAAATAAATCCCATATATCTAAATTGTACTCAAGATATTCTTCTTCAGTAAAACATGCCAATACAGGCGCAAGCAGTTCAAACGCTGCAGGCGGCGGCAGGCTAAAGCAGTCTAAAGAAACGGTTTTTATATCGCTAAAAGGTTTAAGCCTCAATCAATGCGTAAATCTCATTTATGCATTGTCTCATTCGTCCGAAGAATACGGAGCAAATATTATCTCTATAAATATGAAAAAAAATTTTACTAACGGCAAACTCCTTAATTTATCTGTTAATATAGCTAGGCATTAAATAAATAATACCGCATAAATTTGGGCAAAATCTTCAATATAGTAGAGTAATAACACTTTTTGTAATATATATTCCTATTCAACGTCTACGCCCCAATATTGGCCGCCTGTCTGCGCTTGCCAATAAATTATTAAGAATAAAATTCATAACTATTGGAATCCGACGTCGAACTTCCAAATTCCGACGGTATTAAAGGAAATGAATGATGAAATTTTAATATTTTAATTTTGAACGATATAATTATATAATAGATATAAAATAGAAATAATATTGATTTATTGCAATGGAAAAGTTTATGAAAAAATTTTGAAATATTACAAATAATTAAATAAATTATGAAATTAAAAATATTTAAAACATTTAAAACATTCAAAGCATTTAAGCCTATAACTATTAAATTATTTTTGTTATTTTGTTTTTTTACGATTTTATGGACGGTTTTTACTTTAAATACTATTAATATACGTTATGAAATGAAGACTTTTAACAACAAGACTTTACCTCCATATAAAAGCATAATATAAAGTAAACGGAGAGGTTAGAAATATGGCGATACTAATAAGACGAAGACGCATAAAATCTTTATCCAAAGCGTTAAATTCAAACGGCGGTTTTACTTTAATCGAACTTTTGATAGTTCTGGTAATTATAGCTATTCTTGCAACGATTATCGTCCCAAGAATAATGTTTGCTCCACACAAAGCAAAAGAAACAGCCGCCGTGGCGCAGATTAAAAATTTTGAAACCGCTCTTGCGCTGTATAAACTTCAGAGCGGAAACTATCCAACGACGGCGCAAGGATTGGAAGCGCTAGTTAAAAAACCGGATATCCCGCCTATTCCTAAGCATTATCAAAAAGGCGGATATTTGAGCCATATTCCCGACGACCCGTGGGGTAATAAGTATATCTATATATCGCCGTCTAAACACGGAGCGTATGCCATAATATCGTATGGGCCTACCGGCGCGCCGGGCGGAAAAGGGAAGGACGCGCCCATAGAAAGCTGGAAGATAAAGTAATTTTTATACTATTTATTAATATATAAACTTATGCCTATTTTTGCCTATACCGGTCTGAATGCAAAAGGTTCAAAGGTTAAAGGTTTTATAGAATCGAGCAATAAACAGGAAGCGCTTTTTGCATTGAAAGAAAAAGGGGTATATGCTACGGATATGGTCTTATCGGACGGTTTGTCCTCAGCGTCTTCGTCCGTCCGTTTGCCTTCATCTGATTATTCGTCTTCGCCCTTGGCGCCCGCGCCTGAAGCTTCGCCTTCCGCATCCCCCGTTAAAACTAACTCGGCTTTTAAAATATCTATCAAAGAATCCTTTAAGCTAACCTTTAAAGATACCTTAATTAAATTATTAAATACAAAAATAGAAAAGAAACCTTCGCAGACGGACATCATTATGTTTTTTAAGGAATTATACTCCCTTATAAATTCAGGGATACCCCTGTACGATTCAATTTATGAGCAGAAAAGCGACGTAAAAAACCATTATTTTAAGAAAATATTATCGGAAATCTCTTTAAGCATTAAAGAAGGCAAGTCGTTTTCCGACTGTTTGTCCTCCTATCCGTCGGTTTTCCCAAGCCTTATCGTTTCTTCCGTAAAGGCAGGCGAAGAATCAGGCTCGCTCGCCCCAGTCCTGAACAAGGTTGCCGCATATTCGGAAGAAAAATACAATACGGTAAAAAAAATTAAAGCGTCGCTTATTTATCCCCTTATAATGACCGTCGTAGGATTTCTGATTTTATTTTATATAGTAGTTTATGTAGTTCCCATTATATCTAAAATCTTTAAATCTATGCACCATGCGCTTCCCTTGCCGACGCGAATAGTTTTATTCGGCAGTTTTTTGTTTTCCCATTATCTTATATTATTTTTACTCTTAGCTTTAGTTGTCTATTTCTTTTTTAAAAAATATGCAAATACCGTAAAGGGCAGGCGCAATATCGACACAATATTTTTAAAAATTCCGATTATAGGAAAATTTATAATATTAAACGAAGTAAACTTGTTTTCCCAGAGTCTTTCCATGCTCCTGACCAGCGGTATAAACTTAAACAGGGCGATAACTATTGCTTCGTCAAATTTTCGCAATACCCTGCTTAAAGAGGCAATTTTAGACGCCAATAAAAGCCTTGAGGAAGGGAACGGTTTATCCGGTCCCCTTTACAAATCTAATATTTATCCGCCTATTTTTTTAAAAATGGTTAAAGCGGGGGAGAAGAGTTCGAATATCGAAGAAATGCTTTTGACGGCATCAAATATAATGAAAAGCGAAATAGATTTTTATATAATATCTTTAACTTCGGCATTAGAGCCGGCTATGGTTATATTTATGGGGCTTATGGTCGGGTTTATCGTGATATCTATAATGCTCCCTATTTTTGAAATGAGTTCGCTGATAAATAAATAAAAATAAAAATGCCTGATATTAAAAATATTCAGAAAATAATCTTAAAAGTTTTATATAAACTGACGTATGTTTTTATATTTCTTTTTCTTCTAATTGTACTTACGTTTATTTTTTTTCCTTACGGCAAACTTAAAAAGCCTATTGAACTTTCTATTTACGATAATACGGGTCTGAAAACTTCTATAAAATCTATTTCACATTCATTTTTTTTAGGTGTAAATTTAAGCGGCGTCAAGATTTACAGTATCTCTGCTACGGGTACCGGCCGTAAAAATAAAAAAAATATCGCATATATAAAAAATATTTATATAAACGATATTATTGCAACCGGCGCAGATTATTTGCTTTTCAAAGATATCCCCGTAAATTTTAATTTTGACGGCGTTAAAATAAATTCTATTAAAAAAGGTTTTATAAATATTCCGGCATTAAATCTTAAAAGTTTAAAAACTGATTTATATATTAAAAACGCTTTAATAAGCGGAAAGCTCAGGTTTACCGGAGATATTACAGGCAGTTTAAATATAAAAAGCGCTCAAATAAAACCTGTATTTAAGATAAACAGCGGGGTTTTAAAGGTTAAACCGGATAAATTAGTTTACGGCAAGTTTTCGATGCTTTTTACTACAATGTTTAAAAAAGGTAAAGACGGCTATTTTGTTTACGATATAAATAATTTATTTCTTTAATAAAGGCTTTTAAAAATTTACCCAAAAGAAGATTAAGGCTTAAATAAAGATTAAGAAATTTTAAATATTATGAAACCTAAACCCGATAGTTATTCTTCGGCACATAAAACCTTTAAAACCTTCAAAACATTAAAAACATTAAAAAAAGGCGCAACGGTTTTAAATAAATTAAATAATTTAAGGGATTTAAACGGTTTCACTTTGCTGGAACTCCTGATAGTTTTAATAATAGTTTCCGTTATGCTCGTAATTACATATCCCATGATAAGTAATTTCATACTTTATCCCGGTTCAAGCAAAGACTTTAATAAAACCGCTAAGATATTAAAATATCTTATGAATAAACGCTATTCGGAAAATAAATTCCCCGCGGCGTTTATAAAATTCGATTTTAAAAAAAATATGATGGAAATTTATTATAAAAATAAAAGTAAAAATAATTTAAAACTTAAACCTTTTAAGAAATTAAAAGTATATAAAATTTTATATAAGAATATCCTCTTATATAAAATCGAAACTAAAGGAAAGACTTTTAAAAAAGGGCATATATTCGAGGAGATTTCCGCAAATTATGTTTCGCCACCTTTTGAATTGTTTTTTAATTCAGGAAAAGGCAAAAAAACGCTGTCTATAAGCGTTGAAACATATGCAGGTAAAATTGCTTCTTGACTAATTTAACTTTAACCAATTTCAATAATTTTTAATAACATAACTTTCAACAATTTCTTTATGTTTTATAAAAGATGCTATATGAATAAAATAAACAAAATCTTCAAGAAATAAATTCGTATATTTTATATTTGCCTCCGTTTATATAATACAGCGATTTTATGTATATTCTTCCGCTTTTATATCTTCCGTAAGATTTAATCAGATAAAAATTTGAAGTTATTTCTATCCGATTTACTATAGATTGAAGAATAGACGAATTAAATCCTGGAACGTCGGAAAGTGCGGTTACTGAAGTTAAAGGGTTGACGGTTCTGTAATTTACTAATTCTTGGGAGGAGCTTTCGCTTATCATTAGGCTTAAAGATTCTATTACCGGATAAGGGGCGGTGTTTATATCAATTAAGCCTGAAGAATTGCAGGTTAAAAAATGTTTTAATATGAAATAATACTTGTATTTCATATCGGGTACAAGCATTAAATCGCGGATGTTTAAAAAAGGATTTTTATATTGGGCGTTTAAAACCGGAATATTTGGGTTTGGGGATACCGGCGCAAAATACACCTTAAAGGTTGAGTCCGAATTGGCGGTCAAACCGACGTCCGTTGCGCCGCCGTTCCCACCGGTCATGCTTAATCCTTTTCCTGCCGAATTAAATTTCAATTCAAGCCGTTCATAGCTTAACTGGTTTTTTTGCATAAAATCGACGATATTTTGCAAAACGTTTGCTGGAATCCCAAGTATATAAAACAGCCTCTGCAATTCGGCATATTCCGTTTCGTTTATCTGGTTATCGGAAAATATCAGCTGGTTAATATTTAATTTTGAATCGTTGTTTACTATCTTCATTTTTATATAGCCGCCCAGAACCGGAAATCCATCTTGATACGGCGCCGTTTTATTTAAAAGATTCCGGTATGTAACCGGATTTGCGCCGTACTGCGAAATAAAAAACGTCGCAAGTTCTACCCCCGACTTGGCTATATAGTAAGATTTATTTTTATATTTATAATTTGACGCATATTTAATATAATGTAAAGTATTGGAAAGAAATGCCGATATTATGGAACTTAAAAGCATCAGAACTAACAAAACGTATAAAAATGCCGAACCGTTTCTGTTTTTCATATAAAAATAAAGCTGAAAATAAAGCAATAATTTTAAAAAAAATTAATAAATAATAAAAGTAAAAATTAATTATATCACAATACCGCACAAATAAATATGGAATATGGAAAAAACCTTAAGCATAATATATAACGCTTTGTTGGCCATTATATTTCCGTTTTTTTTTATAACGCTATTCATTTTAAATCTCGCTAAAAATAAAAAAAGCGAAGGCTGCGTATATAAATTTTTCCCTGTAGCTTTCAAGCCTTTAAAAAAAGCGGTTTTTCAGGAAGGCGTATGGATTCACGCTGTTTCGCTGGGAGAGATGAGGGCGGCGGTAAATTTTATCGATTTACTGCAGTCGGAATACGGTAAAAAAATCTATCTTTCCGCTACCACTAAAACGGGTTTCGATTTTGCGGATAATCTTTATAGAAGCAATGATGACGTTTTAACGTTTTATTTTCCTTACGATTTTCTTTTTTCCGTCCGCGGTATTTTGAAACTGATAAAGCCGTCTTTGTTTATTTCGGTAGAAACGGAAATATGGCCTAATTTATTTAATATTCTAAATAAAAAAAATATTCCTATAGCTTTAATCAACGCAAGAATATCGGAAAAGTCTTATAAAAATTATACCCGTTTCAGATTCTTTTTCGGTTATATCTTTAAAAAAATAGACGCCGTTTTATGCATATCGGATATGTATTGCAAAAGATTTGCGTCTCTTGGAATTAAGGAAGAAAATATGCGCCAAACCGGCAATATGAAATTCGACATGGATGCATCCCTTATTGCCGGAGATATAAACGAAAAAACCGCGATACTCAAAAAATTTATAGAATATAAAACTAATAATTCGGAACACCCGAAAATTATAGCGGCTGGAAGCACCCATAAAGGAGAAGAAGAGGTAATTGCCGATTCGGTAATAAAATTAAACAAACTGAACGGTAAAAATAAAATTTTCCTCTTCGTTGCTCCGCGGCATCCCGAAAGGTTCGACGAGGCTTACAAACTGTTAAATAATTACTTGCCAGGAATAGAACTTTACAAGCTTTCTTCGATTTATTCCTCTCATTATGACTCTAAAGATATTAAAAATATTAAAGATAATAATAGTAGCGGTTTGTCCGAAAACAAAGTCATCGTAGTTTTAGTAGATATTATAGGGCAGCTTTTGACGGTTTACGGCATATGCGGCGCCGCTTTCGTCGGCGGCAGTATGGTTTCTGCCGGCGGACACAATCTTCTCGAACCTCTGATTTTCGGGAAGCCGGTAATTTTTGGCAGATACGTTCAGAATTTTTCGGAAGCGGCGGAAGAGATTATAAAGAATTCCGCCGGAAGACAGATCGATTCTCACTTGGAATTATATAACGCGTTGGCCGGTTACCTGTTTAACGATAAATCGGCCGATTCCGCCGGAAAAAACGGTTTAAACCTTATAGCCCGCAATAAAGGCGTTTCCCTTAGGAACCTTGAGTATTTGCATTTAAAGGGATATTTACGCCCGGCAAAATGCGCGGATAAAAAAACGGCGGATAAAAAAACGGTTGACAAAGTTATTAAAACCTATTAAAATTAATAATTCAAGTTTAAATATTTTTAATTTTCCTTAATTTTTATTAAGCAAAAGAGGATTTACTATGAGTAAAGACAATTACGCCGTAATAAGTACCGGTTCAAAACAATACGTAGTTGCCCAGGGCGATATTTTAAGAATAGAAACCGTAGGCAAGGAAAAAGGCGAAGAGATAACTTTTATGCCGGTAGCCGTTAAAAACGGAGATGTTTTGCTGACGGACAAACAGGTATTGAAAGATAAAAGCGTCACCGGAACGGTGGTCGGAAACGGCAGGGCTAAAAAAATCGTAGTATTTAAAATGAAACGCCGCAAAGACGAAAGGAAAAAAAGAGGGCACAGGCAGAATTTTACGGAAGTCAGAATAACCGGAATAGCTTAATTGCTTTTGTTAGGCAGTACTCGATAAATCATCAGATAATAAAATAATATTAAATTAAGAAGCAGGTGATATTATGGCGCATAAAAAAGCCGGCGGAAGTTCCAGAAACGGCAGAGACAGTCAGGGACAGAGGAGAGGAGTAAAAAGATTCGGGGGTCAGTTAGTAAAACCGGGCGAGATTATAGTACGTCAGGTCGGCTCTTCTTTCCACCCGGGAAAATATGTTAAAGAGGGCAAAGATTATACCCTTTATTCTATAATAAAAGGTTTAGTAAAATTCCATATAGGAAAAAACAACAGAAAATTCGTCAGCGTTATACCTGCGGAATAACGGTTAGTTATATACTTTATCTTCAGCGAAATTTGCTTCGTTAAAATATTCCGCGGGGATTACCGCCCGGGCCATCCTTTCTTTAATTATTATTTAACACGCATATATCAAAATATCATATTCAATATACAAATACCAGATTTTGGCGCAGATTTTTGTCGGGCTTAAACAGCCGCAGTCTTAGCCTGTTTGCGTCCAACTAATAATATCTTATATAACTAACTAAAATTTATAATGAAATTTGTCGATAATGCCGTAATAACTATTGCTTCAGGAAACGGCGGGAGGGGCGCAGTCAGCTTTAGAAGGGAGAAATTTATTCCCAAGGGAGGACCGGACGGCGGCGACGGAGGGAAAGGCGGAGACGTTATATTTAAAGTTTCGCATAATATAACGAGCCTTCTGGATTTCAGGTATAAGCCGAGATATATTGCCGAAAACGGAGGCAGCGGTCAGGGCAACAACAAAAAAGGCAGAGACGGAAAGGATGTCGTAATAACCGTGCCGGTAGGCACTACCATTATAGATTTCGACTCCGGCGAAGTAGTGGCAGACCTTACGAAAGACGGCGAAGAAACGGTCCTGCTCAGGGGCGGAATCGGAGGGAAAGGCAACACTTTTTTTAAGTCTTCCACGCAGAGAAGACCCCGTTTTGCTCAACCGGGCATATCCGGCGCAACCAGAAAAGTCCGCCTTGTCCTGAAAAGTTTAGGAGATATAGGCTTAGTAGGGTTCCCTAATGCGGGGAAGTCAACTCTTATATCTAAACTTACCGGTTCTCACGCAAAAATAGCGCCGTATCCTTTTACTACCAAAACTCCTAACCTTGGGGTTTATACGGGCAATAATCCGGACGAGTCCGCTAAAACTTTAACTATAGTCGATATTCCGGGTATAATAGAAGGCGCTTCGGAAGGCGCAGGTCTCGGGCTTAAGTTTTTAAGCCATATAGAGAGGTCTAATATACTTCTGCATCTGATTGAAATAGGAACTTTTAAAGATATTAAAACGGCATACGAAGCGGTAATTAAAGAAATAGCCGAATACGACGAAAATGTTCTTAAAAAAGAACGAATAGCGGCCATAAATAAAATAGACCTGATTGCCGACCGAAAGAAATTAAATAAAATTATTAAAGAAACTACGAAATTTTTTTCGGAGCAAAATATTCCCGTGTACTTTATATCGGCATTTTACGGTACCGGAATAGACGAACTTAAAGTCGAATTAAATTTAATTTTAAATGAAAAAAATATTGCGGTATAATTACAACATATTATAAAATTATCGTATTATATATTAAAATTAATTAAGATATAAGTGAAAGAATATAACGGTCTTCAGAATAATTTTAAAGAATATTTCGATTCTAAAAGAAGAATAGTAATAAAAATAGGCACGCAGGTTCTTTTAAACGAAGAAGGAAAACTTTCTCCGCCGTCTTTTAAAAATATCTGCGGTTTCGTTAATTCTCTTAAGGCTCAAAAAAAGGAAGTAATTCTTGTTTCATCCGGCGCTATCGCCGCGGGAAAAGATATGCTGGGCATAAACCCGGAAACAGGCGGGTTTTCCATTCCTCAAAAACAGGCGTTCGCCGCATGCGGACAGCCCGTTTTGATGAAAAATTACGATTCCTTTTTTAAACGGTACGGCCTTAAAACCGCGCAGGTCCTTTTAACAAAAGAAGACGTTTCCGTCAGAAAGAGATTTACAAATGCGCGCAATACCATATATGAACTGCTTAATAACGGAGTAATTCCTATAATAAACGAAAACGACACCGTTTCGTACGAAGAAATAAAATTTTCTGACAACGACCAGTTATCAGCGCTCGTTTTAAACTTGGTATGCGCGGACCTTTTTATTATTCTTTCAAACGTAAAAGGGGTTTTCGATAAAAATCCGAATATTTATAAAAATGCAAAACCGGTCAAAATCATAAACGATATTAAAAATTACATTAAAAATTTTAAAGACGGTTCTAAAAGCATTCACGGAACCGGAGGCATGAAATCAAAACTTTATGCCGCTTTTATTGCCGCAAGCGCAGGCATAGATACCGTCATCGCTTCGGGTAAAGACAAAAAAAGCTTAGATTTTTTATCGGAAGGCAAATTATGCGGAACTTTGATTGTTTCCTCGCCTCGTAACAAAATAAACAAAAAAAAACACTGGCTTTTATTCGGGATGGAAAAAACGGGAGAGATAGTTGCCGATAAAGGCGCTATCGAAGCGATTACTTTCCAAAATAAAAGCCTTCTTGCAGGCGGCATAATTAAAATAAAGGGCGATTTTAAAAAAGGCGATGGAGTTTATATATTGGACGAAAACGGAACCGTTTTTTCTAAGGGCATCGCTAATCTCGATTCGGACGATGTTAAAAAAATAAAAGGTTTGAGCGCCGAAGAAATAAAAATAAAATTCGGCAAAGATAAAATTTCCTCTTTAGTAGTCCATAAAGATAAAATGGCTTCAAATGTATAAAAATAGGAGTTTAAAGGAGCAGATATGGACAATATGAGTAAAACCGCATCTATAGAAGAAATTGCGGAGAAGGCTTACGGCGCAAGCAGTAATATAGCAAATGCCGGCCCCGCAATAAAACTTAATATACTCGGAACCCTTAGGGACCTTTTAATTAAAAATAAAAAGCGGATAGAAGCCGAAAATGCCAAGGATATAGAAAGCGCAAAAGCGGCGGGATTAAGCAAGCCTATGCTGGACAGGCTTCATATCGGCGAAAAGACGTTTTCTTCCATGCTTAACTCTATCGACGACGTAATGAAGATTAAAGACCCCGTAGGCGAAATAGAAAATATCGCGGTAAGGCCGAACGGGCTTATGGTAGGCAGGATGAGAATACCGCTCGGCGTAATCGGAATAATTTACGAATCGAGACCTAACGTTACTGTCGATGCGTCGATACTCTGTCTTTTGTCCGGGAACGCGGTAATATTAAGGGGCGGTTCGGAAGCCATAAACTCGAATAAAATACTTGCTTCGATAGTTTCGGAAAGCTTAAAAATTAACGGTCTTCCTCCGGAAGCCGTTTCTATAGTTCCTTATACGGACAGGTCTGCAATTGCGGAAATGATATCGCTCAAAAAATACATAGACCTTATAATTCCGCGGGGCGGCGAAGGACTTATTTCGTTCGTGACGGAAAATTCCAAAATTCCGGTAATAAAGCACGATAAAGGCGTCTGCCATATATACGTCGATAAATATGCCGATATAAAGAAGTCGGTCGATGTAATAATTAATTCAAAAGTTCAGAGGCCTTCGGTATGCAACGCCTTAGAAACCCTTTTAGTCCACTCCGATATTATGGACGGCTTTATGCCGGAAATGCTTGCCGAACTTAAGAAAAATAACGTTGAAACAAGAGTGGACGGCGAAATTATGAATATTTTTAAAAATAAGTTTAATTTTATAACTCCGGCAACCGATGCAGACTGGGATGCAGAATATCTTAACCTTACGCTGTCGGTTAAAGCCGTTAAAAATATGGACGAAGCTATAGAGCATATAAAACTGCACGGTTCCGACCATACCGAGTCTATATTGACGGAAAATTATACCCGCGCGCTCGAGTTCATAAAAAAAGTAAATTCATCCTGCGTACTGATAAACGCTTCTACAAGGTTTAACGACGGTTTCGAGCTGGGACTCGGCGCAGAAATAGGCATATCAACCTCAAAAATTCATGCATTCGGACCTATGGGCGCAAGAGAACTTACGACGACTAAGTTTATAGTATTTGGAAACTACCAGAAGAGAGCGTAAAAATTAAAAGTTATGAAAATAGGAATTTTTGGCGGCACTTTTAATCCTATTCACTATGGACACTTAAGAGCCGCCGAAGAGATTGCCGAAAAATTTTTGGATAAGGTTATATTCGTTCCGACGAATATAACGTCGCATAAAAATATTAACGATAACATACATCCGGAAAAAAGGCTTGAAATGATTAACATTGCTATAAAAGAAGACGAAAGATTCGGTTCTTCGGACGTCGAAATTAAAAGAGGCGGATTTTCTTATTCTTACGATACCGTAGTTCAGTTTAAAAAAAAATATAAAGGCGATAAATTATATTTCATAGTCGGGGCGGATACTTATGCGGACGTAAAAAACTGGAAGAATGCGGAAGCGGTTCTGGGAGCAATCGACTTTATAGTAGTCGGCAGGCCCAAGTACGGTTTTAAAAATATTGTAAAGCTTATCGATTTTTTACCCGATAATTTAAAAGAAGACGTTAATGTCGATTTAAATCAAAACAGTCTGACCATCAGGCAAAAAAGGTCTATTTATTTTTTAAATACTACTAAGCTCGATATTTCTTCCACCGTTATAAGAAATAATTTTAAAAATAATATTTCCAATCTCTTTTTGTTGCCAAACAAGGTTATTAATTATATAATAAATAATAAATTATATGAATAAAAATAGAAAGCCGCTAAAAAGGACGAACAAAGATATAAGGTCTATTATAAATTTACTTTTAGAGAAAAAAGCACATAATATTATAGTTTTAGACGTCAGAAAAATTTCGGGTATTACCGATTTTATATTTATAGCCGGAGGTTCGTCGGACAGGCACATTAATACTATAGCGGAAAACCTGCTTTCGTCTTTTAAGCGGAAGCCTTTGGGCCACGAAGGATTTTCTACTCCCGGTTCAAGATGGATAGTGATAGATTACGGCAGTATTATGATACATTTAATTCACGACGATTTGAGGCATTATTATAACATAGAAGGATTATGGCCGGAGGCAAAAGAATTAGTCGTAGAATCTTCGTTCGGCGAAGCCCTTAAGGTTTAGTTAAAATATAAAAGTTATTAAGTCATAAATAAATCATAATAAAAATGAGATATATAAATATATAATATAACCGGCAGACGTAAAATATGTATATAATAACGGTAATAGTAGCAATACTTATTTTAGTGGCATTTTTCGAGTATCTTTACGCTCTTAATCCACAGAGGGTTCCTCTGCATTATGCCCCCGGAAAACTTTACGTATTTCACAATTATCTTATAATTTATATATTTTCCGCATTTCTAATCGGCATAGCGCTTATTTTAATTATAAATGTTTTAAAAGATTCCGTCGTCCAGATAAAAAATATATTTTATAAAAGAAAGCAGTACATAAAAACGGAATTGGACAATTCGGTAAATAAAGCATTCGATGCTTACATTAAAGGACAATACGATAAGGGCATAGATTTAATTAAAAAATATTTATTAAATTATCCAAATAATATTAGCGCATATCTTCTGCTTGCCAAAATTTACAAGCATAAGGGTAAAATAAAAGAAGCCGAAAACGCGATAAATAAAACTCTTGAAATAGAAAAAGAAAACGTGACGGCTCTTAACGAAGCCGGAAATCTTTATAAACTCAATAAAGATTACGACAAAGCCGTTTTTTATTTTAATAAGGCTCTCGAATATTCTTCCGACGACCTTTATGCTATAGCGCAGCTTAAAGATATTTTTATAAAAAAAGAAGAATGGAAAAATGCATATAAAATGTCTAAACTGTTTCTTTCCCAGTCGAAGGATAAAGAAATAAATAAACAGGAAGAACAGGTAATGCTTGGATTAAAATACGAATTCGGCAAATACCTCCTTGAATCAGAAAACGATGCGGAAAGGTCGGTAAAACGCTTTAATCAGGTACTCAGTCAGGATAAAAATTTCGTGCCGGCATATTTATCGCTTGGAGATGCTTTGATAAAAAAAGGAAAAATAAACGAAGCTTTCGAGTTATGGGAAAAAGCGTTTTTAAAAACGTCAAATTTAGCTTTAATTATAAAAATAGAAGACGTTTCCATAAAAATGAGCCATCCGGAGAATATAATAAAGTTTTATCAAGAACTTATATATAATAATACGGAAAAGTGG
The DNA here is from genome assembly GCA_027318865.1 of bacterium. Lineage (GTDB taxonomy): Bacteria > SZUA-79 > SZUA-79 > Acidulodesulfobacterales > Acidulodesulfobacteraceae > Acidulodesulfobacterium_A. Next base: position 13,912 of record DAHVOJ010000006.1, read on the forward strand.
GAATACAGATTTTTTCTCGGCAAATTGTATATAAGGCTTGAGATGATAGACGATGCTCTTGCCGTTTTATCTCTAATCCCTGTTTCTATTTTTAAGGATAATTCTTTAAATTTACTGCTTGCGGAATGTTATTTTAAAAGAGGGAAATATAACGATGCCTCCGTAAATTTCAGAAAAGCCCTTAAAAGCAGTTATCCGGTTAAACTGCCGTTTGTATGTTCCGACTGCGGATTTGTTTCTTACAGTTATTCGTCGATATGTCCCGCGTGTAACCGGTGGAGCACGTTTAATATTAAAACTGCGGGAACTTTATATGATTCCGGTTCAAAGGACGAAGTCTGAAATATATCCTCCTGAAATATATCTTCGTTATCCCGCTAAATTTAATATTATATTATCATATAGATAAAATAATAAAATATGAAAAAATCAAAAAGTGCCGTTTTAATTATATTAGACGGTTTCGGTATATCTCCAAAAATCGAGGGCAATGCAATAATTAACGCCAAACCGGAATTTATAGAAAAACTCTTTAAAAATTATCCTTATACTACGCTAAAAGCTCACGGATTAGACGTCGGCCTGCCGGAAAACACTATGGGAAATTCAGAGGTCGGCCATTCCAATATAGGCGCAGGAAGAGTTATAATGCAGGATTTGACGAAAATAGACCGGCTTATAAAAGACGATAAACTTAAAGATAATGCCGTTTTATCGGAATTTTTAAAACAAATAAAATCCGAAAGTTCGACGGTCCACCTTATGGGGCTGCTTTCGGAAAGCGGGGTACATTCGGAACTTGAACATTTATTGTATTTAATAGACTTTTTTTATAATAACGGGGTAAAAAAAATTTACCTTCATCCTTTTTTAGACGGCAGGGATTCTCCTCCGCAAAGCGCCCTCGTCTTCATCGGCAAATTAACGGAGCATATAAAGCCTTTTTCCGGCAGGGTGTTTATTCCGACTCTTTGCGGAAGGTTTTACGCAATGGACAGGGATACCCGCTGGGATAGAGTAGAAGCCGCTTTTAATTTGCTTACGCAGTTAAAAGGAGAAAAATTTAACGACCCCGTAAGCGCAATTAAAACATTTTACGGAGATAATATAACCGATGAATTTATGCCCGCTATAGTTATAGATAACGGTGCGGATGAGGGCGGCAGAATAAAAGAAAACGACGGAGTTCTCTTTTTTAATTTCAGGGCGGACAGGGCGAAACAGCTGACTATGGCTTTTACTTTCGACGACTTTAATTATTTTTCGAGGGGAGATTTTAAGCCGGTTAAAAATTTCGTTACGATGACTAGATACGACGATTCGTTTGAAAATAAATATATTATAGAACCTCAAAACTATTCCAATATTTTAGGAGAGGTTATATCCAATTGCGGTTTTAACCAGTTTAGGATTGCCGAAACCGAGAAATATGCCCACGTAACATACTTTTTTAATTGCGGCAGGGAAGAGCCGTTTAAAAACGAGGACAGGCTGTTGATACCCTCGCCGAGAGAATTTAAAACATACGATTTAATACCGGAGATGAGCGCGTTTAAAATTAAAGACGCTCTTATAGAAAGGATAAAATCCAACAAATACGAATTAATAGTCTGCAATTTTGCAAACTGCGATATGGTGGGGCATACCGGAAACTATGGCGCCGCTATAAAAGCCGTTCGGGCGGTTAATTCGGTAATTAGCGAGATAGCGCCTGCAGTCTTAAGCCTAGGCGACTGCGTATGCGCGATAACGGCGGACCACGGCAATGCCGAAACAATGTTGGACGATAACGGCGAGCCTATGACCAACCATACTCTTAACCCTGTACCGTTCGTCATAGTTTCTAACGGTTATAAAGAAATTCCGCCTTTGAAGCCCGGCAGGCTTGCGGACATCGCTCCTACTATTCTTAAACTGCTCGGTTTAGATATGCCAAAGGAGATGACCGGACGCGTTTTATGGGAATAGTTTCATTTATTTATGCCGGTAAAGAGATAAGATTAGACCTTTTTTTGGCGGCGAAATTTTCCGATAAAACAAGGTCTTTTATTAAAAAGCAGATATTAAGCGGCGCAGTCGAAATTAACGGCGTCGTCGTTAAAAAGCCTGCCTACCCATTAAAAGAAGGCAGTCTGGTAGCGTTTAAAGAACCTGAGATAATAAAATCAGGCATACAGCCTTTTGATGTAGAACTCGAAATAATTTACGAAGACGATTATTTTGCGGCGGTGAACAAACCGGCAGGGATTCCGGCGCATCCGGGAAAAGGAAATTACGACAATACGCTGGTCAATATTTTAATAGGAAAGATATCCAACCTTTCCGGTATAGGAGGCGTCGAAAGACCGGGAATAGTTCACAGGTTGGACAAAGATACGTCCGGTATAATGTTAATAGCAAAGAACGATTTTTCGCACAATGCTCTTGCGTCTAGTTTTAAAAATCGTGAAATTAAAAAGACTTATTTTGCCGTAACTTACGGCATTATTCCGCAAAAAAGCGGATGCATCGAGGGGTTTATAAAAAGGGATATCAAAAGCAGGATTAAAATGGCAATAGATAAAGATAAAAAAGAAGGCGGAAAACATTGCATTACCCGCTTCGAAAACGTAAAATCGCTCAGAGGCGCCGCAACACTTCTTAAAGTTATGCCTGAAACAGGAAGAACTCATCAAATCAGGGTCTCTCTTTTTGAAAGCGGTTATCCCGTCGTGGGAGATAAACTATACAAAAGAAAAGATATAGAGAATAAATACAAAAGTTTAAATTTTGTCAAAAGACAGATGCTGCACGCATATATGCTCGAATTTCCGCATCCCGAAACAAAAGAAAAAATGATTTTAAAAGCAAAGGTGCCGGACGATATGCTCTGGGCGTTTGATTGGGCGGATGCGGATGACGTATTATGATTTATTTATTAGACAAAGACAGGCTAAATCTTAAAGATGGCGGTATAGAATATGGTTTTATGGATGGTTCGGTAGATTTTAGTCCGGTGAATTCGCCTGCAAGAAAAGAGCTTTTAAATATTATTTCGACCGATTTAAAAGAATCCGTATATTATTTATATGAAGTCAAGCAGAGCCACGGCGTAAACGTAAACGTTTTAGGCGAAAAATTTAAAGAAACTGTTAGAGCCGGCTATAACGTGTTTGACGCAGACGACGCAGATGGAGTTTTTACCGGAGAACGCGGCGTAGCGCTCTGTGTAAGGACGGCTGATTGCGTTCCAGTGCTTTTTGCCGCCGGTATTAAAGGTAAAGGTAGAGCCGATAGCGTTATAGGCGCAGTGCATTGCGGCTGGAAAGGGGCCTACGGCGGAATAATAAAAAATGCGAAAGATATTCTAACGGATAAGTTTAAGACGGACGTTAGCGCTGTTTCGGCAATTATAGGACCCTCGATTTGTAAAAATTGTTATGAAGTTCAAGAAGATTTTTTCAATTTATTTTTAACGAAAAAAATTTCGAATAAGAGATTTTTTGAACAAAATGCCGATAAATGTAAAACTTTTTTCGATTTGAAGGCATTTATTAAAAATGAATTAATTTTATGCGGATTCGGCAATGGAAATATTTACGATATAGATAAATGCACTTTTGAAGATGCCGGTTTTTTCAGCTATAGGCGCGATAAAACCGACAAAAGGCAAGTTTCTTTTATTGTAATGGCGGATATATGATTGGAGGGTTTCATAAAAAATGATCAAAATAGGATTAACCGGCTCTATAGGTTCCGGAAAAACTACCGTTCTTAATTTATTTAAGGACGCCGGTTTTCTGACGGTCAATCTTGACGAAGAGGCAAAAAAAATCCTCAAAAAAAATAGTTTGGAATATAAAAAAATTGTTGATTTTTTTGGCAAAAACATTTTAAATAAAGATTATGATATCGACCGCAGGATTCTTGCCGGTATAATTTTTTCGGATATTTTTAAAAAAAAGGCTTTAGAAGACATAATGTATCCTTCTTTGCGGCAAAAAATAGATGTTTTGCTTGCGGCAAGCAGTGAACGCGCCGCGGTTATCGAAGGAGCGGTTATTATCGAATCCGGATATTATCTGCGTTTAGATAAAACCGTTATTATAACCTGCGATTTTTCCAAAAGGATACTGAGGTCGTATAAAAAATTCGATTTTGAAGATTTTATTAAAAGGGATAGCAGTCAATTAACCCAAAAAGAAAAAATTAAAAAATCAGATTTTATAATTAATAACAGCTACGGATTAAAATTTTTAATTCCTCAAATTAAATCGTTCATGCAATTTTTAAATAATCTTTACGATATAAATTTTCCGAATAATAATATCGAACGGATAAAAACATAAACATAGTATTAAACCGGCGGCAGACCTAAGTTTGCCGTTAATGCAGGGGTATTGCTTGTGGAAGAATATGAAAATTGCGAAGACCTTGGATATAAATTCATAAAGGAGCTTTTGGAATTTGCATCTCAAAAAAAAACGATAGAAGAGATAATGCATTTTGTCAATATCTCTTTTGAGTTTTCCTTTGGAGCCGATGCCGTAATGTTTTTGCATAAAAAATATGACGGCAAAGAAACGGTTATGATATCGAGAGGTTTTTCGCATGAATTTATTAAGAAAATAAACGAGAACCCGCCCGTATATCTCATAGATGCCCTGACGCATTTAAAAAACAGTTTATATATCGATTTTAAAAAAGAAAAAGAAGAATATGAAAAGTATAGCAGTTTATTTGAACATGAAAATATTTGCGAACTTTACGCCTATGAATTAAAGACGCCATATTCCGATTCGTATTTTGTGATAGCATATTCCGTTAAGGGTTTTAAAAATTGCGGTTCCAATAAAATTGCAGTTTTTGATACGATTTTTGAAATATTAGCCTATATTTTAAGTCTTGACCGCTCTATTCAGGTTATGAGAGACTGTTCTCAGGTGGATTACGTATCCGGGCTTAATAATTTTAAATATTTTCACGAAAAACTATTTCAAGAGATGCAAAAAGCCGTTAAAGACGGTACTAAGTTGTCGGTAGCATTAATTTCGATAAATCAGTTAAACAAATTAAATTCCGTCAACGGACATATGGCAGGAGATAAAAATATTGCAATAATAGCCAATATAATCAAAAAAAATATAAGAGCTTTCGATACCGCTTCGAGATACGGAAATAAATTTGTAATATTGTTTCCAAATATAGAAAAGGAAGAGGTTAAGGCTATAATCAAAAACGTATTTGTCGAAACGGAAAGCCGTTTTAAAAAAGACGGGCAGGAAATATTATCCCTGAACGCGGGCATTTCCGCATTTCCCGACGACGGCGTCAACGAACGCACTATCCTGGATATGGCGGAAGAACGCAGGTTCGACGCAAGAAGACAAGAGAGATGGGTGGTTCTGTAAGGGCTAAATAAAATAAATTAAGCATTAAAAATAAATTTAAAGGAGTTTTTATGAACATTAAGGAGTTATCGGTAAAAAAAATCAACGAGCTGCTGCAAATAGCAAAAGATTACAATATAGAAGGCGCTTCCGGTATGCGGAAGCAGGACATTATATATGCGTTGCTTCAGGCGGAAACGGAAAAAAATCAGCAGGCCGAGAAAAACGGATTGATATCCGGCGAAGGAGTTCTTGAAATTTTGCCCGACCAGTATGGATTTTTAAGGTCGCTTGAGGCAAATTATCTTCACGGTCCGGACGATATTTATGTGTCGCCTTCGCAGATAAGAAAATTTGGTTTAAGGACGGGCGATACTATCCGCGGAATCATAAGACCGCCAAAGGACAGCGAAAGATTTTACGCCCTTTTAAAAGTAGAAAGTATAAATTTCGAGGATCCGGAAGTTGCAAAAGAAAAGATTTTATTCGATAATCTGACGCCTTTATATCCGGATGAAAAGATAAACCTTGAATTTAATTCAAAAAATTTATCTACAAGGCTTATGGATTTATTGATTCCAATCGGAAAAGGACAGAGAGGACTGATAGTCGCTCCTCCTAGAACCGGAAAGACAATGCTTCTAAAAGACATAGCCCATGCCATAAATACCAACCATAAGGAAATTTTTCTTATGGTTCTTTTAATAGACGAAAGACCGGAAGAGGTTACGGATATGCAAAGGTCGGTTAACGGCGAAGTAATCAGCTCGACTTTCGACGAACCGCCCCAGAGGCACATTCAGATTGCCGAAATAGTGATAGAAAAAGCAAAAAGATTGGTAGAAGCAGGAAAAGACGTAGTTATCCTGCTTGATTCCATTACAAGGCTTGCGCGCGCGTATAATGTTACCATACCGTCTTCCGGGAAGGTTTTATCGGGCGGCGTTGATTCAAATGCCCTGCATAAACCCAAAAGATTTTTTGGAGCGGCAAGAAACATAGAAGAAGGAGGCAGTTTAACCATAATAGCTACGGCTTTAATAGATACCGGTTCAAGAATGGACGAAGTGATTTTTGAGGAGTTTAAGGGGACCGGCAACCTTGAAGTCAACTTGGACAGAAAACTGTCCGAAAAAAGAATTTTTCCGGCTATCGATATAAATAAATCCGGCACAAGAAAAGAAGAACTTCTTGTCGATAAAGACCGTTTAAAAAAGGTATGGATATTAAGAAAACTCTTGTCCACGATGGATACAGCCGAAGCAATGGAGTTTTTAATAGACAAAATAAAAAATACAAAATCTAACGCGGATTTTTTAAATCTTATGAACCAATAACCGTATAAAATTTGCAAAAATATGATATATTATCTGTATGTTTAAAGAAAATGCCGATCTGCCTTTTAACGCTTCCGATATTTTAGATACCGTAAGCGACGGCGTAATAGTTATAGACGAAAATTATAAAATAGTCTATGCGAATAAACGTTTTATGGATGATGCCGGTATCCCCCCTTCTGAAATAATAGGCGGCTCTTGCTATAAGGTAAGCCATTTCAGGGATGAACCGTGCGATCCGTTGCTTGAATCGTGTTCCGTGGAAGAAGTAATTAAAAAGGGTAAGATGGTAAAGGTTATACACGGTCATTACGGGAGGCATAGCCAGGAAATTGCGGTGGAGATAAATTCTGCACCTTATCTCGATACGGAAACCGGAAAAAGATATGCCGTAGAGGTTTTGAGGCGTATAGGAAACGGTTCCAACGCCCATCTAAAATTTAATCTTTCGCAGAGATTATCCGAAGTCGGTCTTTTGGCGGAAGGAGTAGCGCATGAAATTAATAATCCTTTAAATAACATTCTTGCATCCATAGATATGATAAAAATGTGCGTCAGAAACAGCGAATTGAATCAAAATGCCGATATAGCGAATATAACGAAAGAAGGCGGCTGCGGTATAAAAAAATATTTTGAATTAATGAAGCAGGAAATCGAGAGATGCAAAGATATTACAAAAAAGCTTCTTATTTTATCCCGCCCGGTTTCTAATTCTTTCGATATCGTAAACGTCAACGGTTCTATAGAAGAAAGCCTTGCTCTTATATCGTTTACCGCCGGACAAAAAAATATTATGATAAAAAAAAACCTTGCGCCCGATATTCCTTTAATCAGTTTTTCCGAAGCCGGATTAAGGCAGGTTTTATTAAATATAGGACTAAACGCCGTTCAGGCCGTTAGGGAAAATTTTGGAATAATTTATTTTATAACAAAAAAAATCAAAGATTATATTTATATAATAATAGTAGATAACGGTTGCGGCATTGCGCAGGACGATATTAAAAAGATTTTTGATCCTTTTTTTTCTAAAAGTAAAAACTCGGCAAGCACCGGACTCGGTCTATCAATATCTATGAGCATTATTAAATCACTTGGCGGATCGATAGAAGTTAGATCAAAACCGGATTACGGGACCAAATTTACGATAAAAGTTCCGGTTAAAAGAAATTTTTCTGAAAAGCAATTAAGTTAGATATAATTTAAAATATAAAATTATCCGGTTAACAATGCGAAGCAATCCCTCGGTTATTATGGAAAAATACCAAGCGTCGTTTTGTCAAATGTATAATTACATAAAAATAAAATGAATTCAGCAATATTTAAGATGATTTAATTTTAATATGGATAATCATTCTGTCTCTATACTTATAGTTGACGACGATGTAAATTACAGAACGATACTGTCAGATTTTTTAAAAAACGAAGGCTATGACGTAGATTCGGCAAATTCTGCGGAAGAGGCGATAAACAGACTCGAAAAAGATTTTTTTAATATTATAATATCGGATTTAAAACTTCCGCAAAAAACTGGAATTGAACTGTTAAAAACCGTAAAGTCGCGTTCCGAAGATGTCGAAATGATTATTTTGACCGCTTTCGGCAGCGTAGATTCAGCCGTTGCGGCATTAAAAATAGGAGCCTGCGATTATTTAGTCAAACCTTTAAGTCTCGAAGAACTCAGCATAACCATAAAAAGACTTATAGAAAAAATCAATCTTAAGAATTACGCATCTTATTTTAAAAGGGAAATTTTTAAAAGATTCTTCATCGGAAAATCTAAAGCGGCTGCTAAAGTCATAGGCGATATTACGGTTGCCGCTAAATCGAACCTGAACGTTTTAATAACGGGAGAGTCCGGCACCGGTAAAGAGCTTAGCGCAAACATGCTGCACAGGCTTTCTTCTAGAAGAGATGAGCCGTTTATAATAGTTGATTCCTGCAATTTATCCGAAAATCTCTTCGAATCGGAATTGTTTGGTCACGAAAGGGGTTCTTTTACGGGAGCCGACGTCCTCAAAAAAGGATTGCTGGAATATGCCGACAAGGGAACGCTTTTCATAGACGAAATTGGAGAAGTCAGCGGCATAATACAAAGCAAGCTTCTAAGGATAATAGATACCAAGAGTTTCAGAAGAGTCGGTTCTTCCAAGAATCTTTTTATAGATACCAGAATTATAACCGCAACGAATAAAAATCTTAAAAAAATGGTGGAAGACGGAAACTTCAGGGGGGATTTGTTTTACAGAATCAGCGGATTTATTATAGAACTTCCGCCGTTAAGGGAAAGAAAAGAAGATATCCCCCATTTAGCGCATTATTTTATGACTAAAGAAAATAAGGTTCAATTTTCAAAGCCCATTTCGCGGCTGGCTATGGATAAACTTGTGGATTACGACTGGCCCGGAAACGTAAGGGAACTCAAAAACGTAATAGAAAGGTCCATAGTTTTGTCGGAAGACAAAGAAGAAATTACCGAGGACGCTATTCAGCTTGAGATTTCAAACCGCAAAAATTTCGACGGCAGAGACGGATCCGGAATTTTCGAAAGAAAATTATCGATTAAAGAAATAGAAGAAAAATATCTAAGCTATCTTCTTTCTAAAGGATATACTAAAGCCGAAATAGCCGACATTATAGGGGAAAGCGAAAGGTCTGTTTACAGGAAGCTTGCAGGTGTAAAAATTTAATTAATTAAGTTTATTTATTGTTTTAAAAGATAATTGTAACATATTTTTTTTTATTGGATTAAAATAAATAGCGGTTTTATTTAAAGTAGTTCGTTTTACCTAACAGGAGATTTTTATATATGAATTTTTCGTTAATTAAAAAGGTTTCGATTAAAACCAAACTGCTCTCTTTGATTTTTATTATTTTAATATCGATGTTGTTTTTTTTAACCTATTACGCCGTATATTTTCAGAATAAAATGTCCGTAAAAACGACGTCTTTCGATGCCGTCGTTACCGCAAAGACGATGCTTTCCAGTCTGAACGGCATGATGCTTAACGGCACTATTGCAAAAAAATCCGACAGAAGGCGGTTATTCGGCATATATCAGAAAATTAAAGGAATTAAGTATTTCAAAGTCGTAAGAGGCAACGCCGTCGATAAAGAATTCGGCGCAGGTTTAAAACAGGAAATTCCAACGTCAAGATTCGAGAAAGAAATACTTGCATCAAAAAGAGAAATAACAAAAGTTTACGAAAAAAACGGGCAGAAATATTTACGGGTAGGCGTACCTTTTATTGCAAAAAAGATGTCGAGAGGCATAGACTGCCTTATGTGCCATACTGTCAAACCCGGAACCGTTCTCGGCGGAGTCGAACTTGTTTATTCGCTTAAGAATAGCGTAAACGCTTCTAGAATTTTTATGAGAAATATTGTCATTATTTCCGTTATTTTTCTTATTCTGTCGATTATAATCATTTATCTTTTATTAAAATCTATATTTGTGAGGCCGATAAAAAATCTTTACGATAAACTGAACGACATTGTTCGAGGCGACGGCGATTTAAGCAAACTTCTTTCGTTGGATTACTACGACAATGCGACTATTGTGATGAAGAAAAGCAAAGGTTGCAAACTTAAAGAAGACGAACTGGGGTCGAGATGCTGGGACATACAGCAAGACAGGTACGGGGATGCGGGCAGCCGTATTTGCATAAAATGCGATGTTTATAAAAATTCCGTATATGACGAAATCACGGCCGTAGCAAATAAATTTAATAAGTTTATTATCGATATCAGAGAAATAGTAAAATCTATTACCGAAGAAGCTATGACTATCGTTGACGTAAGCACTTCTATAGAAGGACACGTGGACGAAATCAGCGGCAAAGCTCGGGAGCAGGCTGAGCTTGCAACTCATGTAGCGGCGGCTTCCGAAGAAATGTCTCAGACTATTAAAGAAATAGCCAAAAATACCCAGAATGTAAGTTCCATTGCAAAAGAAGCATCGGACAGCGCTAAAAGCGGTTTCGATATAGTCGAAAAATCTATTTCCGGCATTAAAAACGTCGCAGTTCTTACGCAACAGCTTGGCGGTTTAATAAATGGACTTGAACAGAGTTCATTAGAGATAGGCGAAATAATTTCGGTTATAAACGATATAGCCGATCAGACTAATCTGCTTGCCCTCAACGCCGCAATAGAAGCCGCCCGCGCCGGAGAATCAGGCAGGGGATTTGCCGTGGTGGCGGACGAAGTCAGGAAATTAGCCGAAAGAACCGTTAAAGCCACAAAAGAAATAGCGGCTAAAGTGCAGACTATGCAGCAAAGCACGCAAAACACCAAAGCATCTATGGATAAAACTTTAAGCGAAGTCGATTTATCCGTGGGATACGCCTCGAAAGCCGGCGGATCCTTAGACAGCATTGAAAAAAATATCCTCGTTTTAACGGATCAGATAAGTTCCATAGCGGCGGCATCGGAAGAGCAGACTGCGGCTACGAACGAGATATCCCAAAATATAGAGGCTGTTTCTACGTTATCCGTGTCTAACTCGGAAAAATCATCGAATACCGCCAAGGAAGCGGCATCTATTTACGGAGAACTTGAAAAATTAATCGGTATATTGAAAAAATTTAAATATTAGGAGGATAAATGCTGTGGATACTTTTGACAGTCTATCGCATGAAAAAGACATATTCGTTCCGTCTAAAGAAACGGTGAAAAACAGCTATGTGGACGACTATGAGAGGCTTTACGAATATTCTATAAAAGAAAACGAGAAATTCTGGGACGAAACCGCAAAACAGCTGTCGTGGTTCAGGCGTTGGGATAAAGTTTTAGACGAATCGAATCCTCCTTTTTATAAATGGTTTACCGGAGGCAGAACTAATATCGTCCATAACGCCTTAGACAGGCATATAACGACGTTTAGAAAAAATAAATTAGCGATAATATGGGAGGGTGAAGACGGCGCAGAAAGAGTCTATACCTATTTTTCTTTATATAAAGAAGTAAATAAGTTTGCAAACGTCCTGAAAAGTTTTGGAATAAAAAAAGGCGATACCGTCACTATTTATCTTCCAAATATACCGGAAATTGCAATAAGTATGCTGGCGTGCGCAAAAATAGGCGCAATACACAGCGTCGTTTATGCCGGTTTTTCCGCCTTAGCTTTAAAGGACAGGATAATAGATGCTCAGAGCAAACTGCTTATTACAGCCGACGGAGCGCTTAGAGGCGGCAAGGTCATAGAACTTAAAAAAATTGCCGATGAAGCGGTAACTAAAGCGCCCGTCGTTCAAACCGTTATCGTAGTCAAAAGGACATGCAAGGAAGTTTCCATGGATGCTTCTAGAGATTTTTATTACGATGAGTTGATGAAACTTCCTATAGCTAACCCATATCTTAAGACCGAAGAGCTTGATTCAGAAGACCCTCTTTTTATACTTTATACATCCGGAACTACCGGAAAGCCTAAAGGCATACTGCATGTTCACGGAGGATATTCCGTAGGAACTTATATAACTTCAAAATATGTTTTTAATATCAACGACACCGACACATACTGGTGCGCCGCAGATCCGGGATGGATAACCGGTCATTCATACATTATATACGGACCGTTAATTAACGGGGCGACGACGCTTATGGTCGAAGGTTCGCCCTACTATCCTTATCCGGACAGATGGTGGAGAATAGTCGAAAAACATGCCGTAAATATTTTTTATACTTCTCCCACCGCCATAAGAGGCGTTATGAGATTCGGAGAAAACTGGCCCAACAGGCATAATCTCAGCTCTATTAAAATATTAGGAAGCGTGGGCGAGCCTATAAATCCGGAAGTGTGGCGCTGGTATTACAAGCATATAGGCAAGGAAAGATGTCCAATAATGGACACGTGGTGGCAGACGGAATCTGGAATGTTTTTGATAACCCCGGTTCCTACGATGTCTTTGAAGCCGGGTTCGTGCGGAAAGCCTTTTTTTGGGATAGACGCGGATATATTCGACGAAAACGGCAAAAGCGTGAAAGAGCCGAACAAAGGCGGTTATCTTGTAGTAAAAAAACCTTGGCCTTCAATGATGAGAACTGTTTATAATGATGAAAACAGATATAAAGAAACGTATTTTTCTAAATTTAAAGGCGTATATCTTGCCGGAGATACCGCAAAAAGGGATGAAGACGGCTATTTTTACGTTATGGGCAGGATAGACGATGTAATTAAGGTTTCTGGGTACAGACTCGGAACGGCAGAAATAGAAAGCGCTATAATAACCCACGAAGCAGTGGCGGAGTCTGCCGTAATAGGTAAGCCGCACGACATTAAAGGCAATTCGATAAAGGTCTTTGTGGTGTTAAAGCCCGGCATAGAAAAAAGCGATGCGCTTATGGACGATATTAAGGCAAATGTCGGCAAAACACTCGGTCCTATTGCAAAACCCGATGAAATAGAGTTTGTCGATTCTCTTCCAAAGACAAGAAGCGGAAAAATCATGAGAAGAGTTTTAAAAGCAAGAGAAATGGGTATAAGCGAAGGGGATTTATCGACTATAGAAGAAGACTGATACGTAAAAATTTATATATACGACGATAAAATAGATAAACTTAATTTGGAGGGTAAAAACTTGAAATTCAGAGTAATAGATTCTATAGAAAAAATTTTAATAGAAAATAAAACAAACAAATTAGACCGCATTTTTGTTTTCGGAGTTTTCCTTGGAGAAGAAAGCAATTTTTTAAAACATCAAAATTTTAAGGAATCGGATTTTATTTATAAAAGGCTTAAGCAGCTTGATTTTAAAGCTAAAAGAGGAAAAAGCGCAGTTATAGAATCGCCTGTATATTCATTAGTTTACGGATTGGATAAAAAGGATAAATTTAATTACGACTCTTTGAGGAGTTTTACGTCCGCCGCTTCTAAAACTGCCGGAGAAAACAAAATAAAAGAAACGATTATCGTAATTCCCAGGCTGGATAATGAATATTATTTAAAAAACGGATTGTTTTATCTGTCTGCCGCCGCAACGGAAGGCATCGAATTAGGTTTATACGAATTCAAGAAATATATTTCCGAAGGTAAAGAAAACAGGGAAAATGCAAAAAAGAACAAATATCCCGAAACAATAGGCATTTACCTCAACGGTTTGAAGATTACTAAAGATATTATAAATATCGCCGAAGACGGATTTGATTTCGGCAAAAAAACTTCTTCTGCGGTCAATTTTGCCCGCGATATCGTAAACGAACCGGGCAATGTCGTTACGCCCGAATATTTAGCCGATATTGCAAAAGAAATATCCAAAGGCAATGATATAGAATGTGAGATATTCAACGAAAAAGAGATAGTAAAAAAAGGAATGAACGCTTTTTACGGCGTAGGACAGGGGTCGAAAAATCCTCCGAGATTTATCCATTTAACTTATAAACCTAAACATAAATCAAAAAATAAAAAAATTAAAAAAATTGCAATTGTCGGTAAAGGTATTACTTTCGACAGCGGGGGTCTTTCTTTAAAGCCTGCCGATTTTATGACCACTATGAAAAGCGATAAATCAGGAGCATGCGCAGTTCTGGGCGTCATGAAATATATTAAAGACTTCGATATAAATCTGGAGGTTCACGGTATTATAGCGGCATGTGAAAATATGCCCGGCGGAGGGGCGCAAAGGCCGGACGATATAGTAAAAGCTTTAAACGGAAAAACTATAGAGATAGAAAATACCGATGCCGAAGGCAGATTGACTCTTGCCGACGCTTTCTGTTTTGCCTCCGCTATAGGAGTCGATGAAATTATAGATATTGCCACGTTAACCGGCGCGTGCGTTATTGCTCTTGGAGAATACACTTCCGGCGTTATGGGCAACGATAAAGATTTAATCTCCAACATAATTTCGGTAAGCCAAATTTCCGGCGAAAGAATGTGGGAGCTTCCCTTCGACGACAATATGAAGGAAAAACTTTCAAGTCCCGTAGCGGATATAAAAAACATAGGCAACAGATACGGCGGCGCAATTACTGCAGGAATGTTTCTCGAGGAATTTGTTCCCGATAGTATTAGATGGTGCCATATAGATATAGCCGGTCCCGCTTTTACTAAAACGGGCTTTAATTATAATCCAAAAGGCGGCACAGGAGTAGGCGTCAGAACTTTGTTATATTATTTAAATCAACATAAAATTTAAGATAGATTTTTTTGCGAGATTTTTTTGTTGATTTTTAATAAAATATATGATATCCTTGAAAAGATAGTTTTGAAAGTTTATATTTCATAAAATTATTAATTTATTTTAACGTAATATTATGAACAATATTAATGGGAATAGTTTGATTTCGTTTCTGCCAATCTTTATAATGCTCGTAATAGCAATTTTATTTGCGGTCCTCACTATTTTAATCTCTAATTTTATCGGAAAAAAAACTTATGAGCAGGGAAAATTAAAGGCATATGAATGCGGAGTAGAGCCGACCGGCGAACCGCATATAAGATTCGACGTTAAATTTTACTTAATAGCTATTTTTTTTCTTCTTTTTGACATCGAAGCCCTTTTTTTGTTTCCGTGGGCTGTTATTTTTTCAAAGTTGGGCTTATTGGGATTTGTCGAAATGTTTTTATTCATAGTAATATTAGTCATAGGTCTGCTTTACGTATGGCTTAAAGGGGCGCTGAAATGGGAATAGAAGAACATTTAGGCGATAATATCATTACGGCTTCATTGGATAAAATAGTTTCCTGGGGCAGGAAGTGGTCTATTTGGCCGGCAACTTTCGGCTTGGCATGCTGCGCTATCGAAATGATGACCGTCGCCTCTTCAAGATACGATTTCGACAGATTAGGATTAATATTCAGGTCCAGCCCAAGGCAGGCCGATTTAATTATAGTATCGGGCAGGGTTTCATATAAAATGGCGCCTATGGTAAAAAGGATTTACGACCAGATGCCCAATCCGAAGTGGGTAATAGCTATGGGCGACTGCGCATCGTCAGGAGGATTATTTAACGTTTACAGCATAGTTCAGGGCGTAGATAGAATAATTCCGGTAGATGTTTATGTCCCCGGTTGTCCTCCGAGACCTGAAGCCCTGATTTACGGAATAACTAAACTTCAGGAAAAGATAGAGAAAGGGACGCTTAAACATGAAGAACCTCCTAAAATCATAAAGTAAATATAAATAAAATATATATAACAATACGTATTTAAACTAAATTAATTTCGACGATATGGATGTAATGTTTGCGTTAACGGTTATAAAAGAATCTAAGCCCAAAGCGATTGTTTCTGCCGATAACATTAAAGGCGACGTGCATATACAGATTAAAAAAGAAGACCTGCTCGAATTCGCCCTATTTTTAAAAACGGATTCCAGATTAGAATTTGACATGCTGTCGGATTTATTTGCCGTCGATTATCCTAAAAGAGCGGAAAGAATTGAAGTAATTTACAATTTTTATTCTATAAAAAATAATTTCAGGGTTTTCATCAAGGTTAGGAGCAAGACGGACGAAACCGAATATCCGAGTTTGACGCCAGTTTATAATTCGGCAAACTGGTTCGAAAGAGAAGCGTACGATATGTTTGGGCTGAAATTCAAAGATCACCCTGATTTAAAAAGAATATTAAATCCGGACGACTGGGACGGACATCCCCTCCTTAAGGATTATCCTTTAAGAAAAAGACCTGAGCCTGAAGAAATTAAAATGGACGATCCTGGATATATCGATATAGAAAAAATTTAAAAATTTTAAAAATAACCTGAATAATGTTTGATTATAAAGACTATTTAGTAGAAACCGATAAGTTTGCGTTAAACATTGGACCTTCCCACCCGGCTACGCACGGGGTTCTCAGGGTTTTAGTCAAGTTAGACGGGGAAACCATCGTTCATGCAGAGCCCATAATAGGCTATTTGCATACCAGTATGGAGAAATATGCGGAATATAAAACTTATCATCAGGCCGAAACTATTACCGATAGGATGGATTATGTGGCAGGAGCGTCAAATAATCTCGGTTATATACTGGCGGTCGAAAAACTTTGCGGCGTAAAAGCCCCTAAAAGAGCAGAATATGTTCGGGTAATTCTTGCCGAGTTCACGAGAATAAGCTCTCATCTCGTGTGGCTTGCCACACATGCGGTAGATTTAGGCGCGTTAACCGAATTTTTATACTGTTTTCGTGAAAGAGAACTTATACTCGACATTATAGAAACCGTTACCGGATCAAGAATGACTCCTTCGTTTTACCGCGTCGGCGGACTTGCAATGGATATACATAATGACTTTATAGAGAAAACGAGGAGTTTTATAAAGATTTTTCCCGATAAGATAAATGAATATGAAGCGCTTCTTACAAAAAATAAAATATGGTTGGAAAGAACAAAAAATTTGGGAATTATTTCAGCAGAAAGCGCAATAAATTTTGCGTTAACCGGACCGTCTTTAAGAGGCAGCGGAGTTAAATACGACGTAAGAAAAGTAAATCCTTATTCCAGTTACGAAGATTTCGACTTTGAAGTGCCGATAGGCGACAACGGCGATACGTATGACAGGTATGTAATTAGAATTGAAGAGATGCGCCAGAGCCTTAAAATAATTACGCAGGCTGTAGAAAATATTCCCGAAGGCGAATATTTAAGCCATGACGAATATCCATTATACGTTAAACCAACTAAGAAAAGGTCTTTGACTACTATGGAAGGTATGATTTTTAATTTTAAATACGGGATGGAAGGAATTAAACCTCCAAAAGGCGAGGCGTATCAATCTATTGAAAATCCTAGAGGGGAATTGGGTTTTTACTTGGTTTCGGACGGTTCGGCTTTTCCATATAGAATGAGGGTTAGACCCCCGTCGTTTTGCAATATCAGCGCATTAAACGAAATGACTAAAGGACACATGGTAGCGGATTTAATAGCAATTATGGGAAGCGTCGACATATTGCTTGGCGAAGTTGACAGATAAAAGGTAAAAAACATGAAAATTATTAATAAAATCGGCGATAGATTAGACCTGAATTTTTTTGAGCGTTCGGGGCATAAAAAAATATCCTCGGTATTAAACTGGACCGGCGTTGCCTTATTAGACGAAAATGATAATAAGGTCGATCTTGCCAGATGTTATATGCAGGAACTGCAAAAAATATCCTGCGGGGTCTGCACCCCGTGTGCTCTCGGAACTTCGGTGGCTTCCGAAATTTTGGAAAATATCTGTAACGGCAGAGCTATACCGGAAGATTTAGACAGACTAAGAAATCAGTGCGACTGGATTATGTCTTCTTCGAAGTGTACCGTTGGAACGATTGGTCCTTCTTCGGTAGTCGAACTAATCGATAACTTCAGAGAAGATTTCGAAAAAGTTATAAAAAATAAAAAGATTATAAAAAAAGGCAATTATATAGTCCATGTTACGGCTCCATGTATAAACGGATGCCCTTCAAAGTTAGACATACCGAACTGGATAGAAAGGGTCAGGGACGGCAGGTATGAAGATGCCCTTCAGTCGGCAAGAAGAAACACTCCGCTTGCCGGAATTTTGGGCAGGACGTGTTTTCATCCCTGTCAGGATAATTGCCGCAGGGCTAATATCGACGAATCTATACAAATATGCCTGATAAGAAGATTTGCCGCCGACGAATCGTTTTATTCGGAGTATAAACCAGATTTTAAAATAAAAGACAATAATATTAAAGTAGCAATCGTAGGTTCCGGTCCTGCAGGTTTAAGCTGTGCATATTATTTGCGTTTAATGGGATATAAGCCGGTTATATTCGAAGCTCTTCCGGTTTTGGGGGGCATGATGAGCGTCGGTATTCCTAAGTTTCGGCTTCCGCAACATTTCTTAGACGCGGAAATCGGTTATATTATTTCTACCGGAATAGAATACAAACTAAACAATAAATTAGGGAAAGATTTTACGATAAAAGATCTCTTTAAACAGGGATTTAAAGCTGTATTTTTGGGAATAGGCGCGCATTTAGGGCAGAATATTAATTTGCCCGGTGAAAACGATAATTTACAAGGTTTTTATGATGGAGTCGAGTTTTTAAGAAATGTAGCGCTTGGAAACAAAATAGATATTGGGAAAAAAGTAATTATAGAAGGCGGCGGAAACGTGGCGATAGATTGCTGCAGGACTGCGGTAAGATTAGGGTATGAAGAAGTGTTAGTCGTTTACAGAAGAAGCGAAGAGGAAATG
This sequence comes from bacterium, assembly GCA_027318865.1. Lineage (GTDB taxonomy): Bacteria > SZUA-79 > SZUA-79 > Acidulodesulfobacterales > Acidulodesulfobacteraceae > Acidulodesulfobacterium_A. The sequence continues at coordinate 32,758 of DAHVOJ010000006.1, forward strand.
CCTGCGGCGCATGAAGAAATTGAAACTGCCATGGAAGAAGGGGTTAAATTTAAATATTTAACAAATCCTGTAAGTATTCTTCAAGAAAACGGCAGGGTAACAGGTATAAGATGCAGAAAAATGAAACTGGGGGAAATCGATGCAAGCGGAAGGAGAAGTCCCGTAGAAGTGCCAAATTCCGATTTTGACATAGAAACGGACGATTTTATCATGGCTATAGGGCAGGTCCCCGATTTCGATTGTTTAAAGGATGTTTCCGAAATAAAAATAAATAGGGGGAAGACGATATCGGCAGACAGTTTTACTTTTATGACGGATATGCCGGGCGTTTTTGCGGGAGGCGACGCTTTAACCGGACCTATAAGCATAGTAGATTCCAACAGAGACGGAAAAAATGCGGCAAGAAGAATAGACCAGTATATAAGGACCGGAACATTTATTCCAACGGATGATTGTCTGTTTGAAAAGTTATTTGAAACTATCGGTGTTTACGATAAAAACGAAGTAATTCAAAACGCAGATATGCCGGCTGGAAATTTTGCGCCCAAACAAATAATCAAACCTGTTAAAGAACGCATAAAAAGCTTTGAAGAAGCGGATAAAGGTTTTACGAACGACGATGCCGCTTATGAAGCTACCAGATGTATGAGATGCTATTATCTTATGCTTGTTAAGTTCGAGGATTAAAAAAATATGGATATAGAAGTTACTATAAACGATAAAAAAATAGTTACGCGGTCCGGCTTGACTATTCTTGAAGCGGCTTCTCAGGCAGGAATTAAAATACCGGTTTTATGTTATCTTAAAAGAATTAAACCTATCGGCTCATGCAGAGTTTGCGTGGTCGAGGTTAAAGACGTGAAAAATCCTCTTCCCTCTTGCGTCGCCAAAGTGAAAGAAGGCTATGAAATATATACGGAAACGGAAAAATTATGGGAAATTAGAAAAGAAGTCATTTCACATTTACTGTTAGACCATCCTTTAGATTGTCCGGTTTGCGATAAATCGGGAGAATGTCTTTTGCAGGATTTGACATTTGAGTTCGGCATTACCACGCAAAAAAATCAGAAAGTTTACCCGGATAAAACTAAAATTTTTAAAAGCGACTTAATCGAATACAATGCTACAAGATGCGTTTTATGTTCGCGTTGCATAAGGGTTTGCGGCGACATGTACGGTAATCCGTTTCTGCAAATGAAAGATAAGGGTTATAACGGTTATATTGGATTAAAAGCCGATACCAAAACGCGGCTTGGTTCTAAATCGGCTGAAAATTGTTCATTTGAAGAGATTTCTCCGGAACCTGACAATTTAGACTGTTATTATTGCGGTAACTGCATCGAAGTCTGTCCAGTAGGCGCCCTCGTTTCAAAACCGTCGAAATTTAAAGAAAGATACTGGCAGGAATCTCCTTTTTCGTCCATTTGCGACAAATGTTCGGCTGCGTGCAGGATAGAATATTATAGATACGGCAAGAACGAATCTTTAGTAAGAACCGATGCGCCTTTTGGCGGTTATCTCTGCAAATCCGGTTTTTTTTATTCGGGAATAGGCAAAGGTTGCGAAGGTTATTATATATCGAGTCCTTATATTAAAAAAAAGGCGGCAGCCGAAGAGGTTTCGTTAGAAAAAGCTATAGACGAGTTTTGTTCGAGAATAACAAATATATCGGAAAATAAAATGTCGGATAATACCGCGGTTCTTATTTCTCCAAATATTTCCATTAACGCCGGGTTTGCCTCATTTGAATTTTTTAAAAATGTTTTAAAAATCTCAAATTTTGACGTTGCCGCTCCGGGGCTTTACAGAAAAAATATTTTGAATTTCAAAAGATTGTTTCCATCGGAAGAATCTTTTGAAATAAAAGATATAAAAAATTCGGAAGTTATTCTGTATTTCGGCAGTATAGAAGATGAAATCCCTCTTGTTTCGTACAACATTTTAAAAACGAGAAGAGAACACGGCGGAAGACTTTTTATAGTAAATCCTAAAACAGACAAAGCGCAGCATATTCGTTCATTTTCAAGGTTTGAAGATATAGCCTGTCTCAAGAATGATATAGATGAATCTTATTTTCAAACTTATTTGAATAAAACGCGGACAGGTTTATACAAAGACGAAAATGCTATAGACGGCGATTGCAAATCTATCTTAGAAGTTATAACGGATGCGGATTGCATATCTTTCGTAATCGGCGATTCCGTTATGTCGCACGTCGATATGAGTAAAAATTTTTTAATATTGGAAGAAATAGTTCAATTTTTGCGGGAGCAAAAGAAGTCGGTTTACATATATCCTCTTGTAAAACCTCTTAATTATAGAGGACTTGTGCATGCCGGCGTTTATCCCGCAGATGATGCATCCAGTTTTAATCAAATTATTTCGGGACTTGACGGCGGGAAAATTAAAAATCTTATATACATTGGGGACTCGCAGGACGATAGTTACGGAAGAGAAATAGCAAAATATGTCTCAAACTTAGAATTTTTAGCCGTTTTTTCATCCAAAACAAGCCTTTTGTCGGCAATGGCGGACGTTGTTATACCCGTTAAAGATTTTCTGGAAGGAAAAGATACTTTTTATGAAAATTTCGAGGGCAAAATTATAAGCGTAAATAACGAATTTCATTTTGGGACATACAGATATGATTTAATAGACGTGCTTGCAAAAATTTCAGGTAAAACCGGTAATTCGTTTAATTATATTTATACCGGAACCGAAAATTTTTTAAATTCCCTAAAGAGCGGGAATGTGATATATTATAATAAAATTAAAGGCAGAAGTAAGTTTTACTATAATGATAAAACTAAGCTGTACTATTAACAAGGTATTATAAATATGCTTTTTTGGCTGATCGCGGAAGTCGTTAAAATATTAATCGTTTTTGCCGGATTACTTTTGTCGGCGGCTTATCTTACGCTTTTAGAGCGCAAAATTGCCGCCAGAATACAAAATAGAATGGGACCGATGGAAGCCGGGTTTCATGGACTGTTGCAACCGATAGCCGACGGAATAAAACTATTTTTTAAAGAGGATATTATTCCAAGTGAAGCGAATAAATTTTTATTTATTCTGGCCCCCATATTAGTCGTTATTCCAGCTTTGACAACTTTCGCCGTTATTCCTTTCGGCGCGCCGGTAAAAATTATGGGACATACTGTTCCGCTTCAAATTACCGACGTAAATATAGGAATACTTTTCATACTTGCGCTGACTTCGCTGGGAGTTTACGGCGTAGTTCTGGGCGGTTGGGCTTCCAACAGCAAATATTCCCTGCTTGGGGGGATAAGGACTGCGGCGCAGATGGTAAGCTACGAAATTGCTCTCGTTCTTTCTATAGTGGGTATAATAATGATTGCAGGAGATTTAAGCTTATCGAAAATAGTTTCCGAACAGTCGCATATGTGGTTTATAGTTTATCAGCCGGTCGGATTTTTGCTTTATCTCGTTGCTTCTACGGCTGAAATGAACAGAGTTCCGTTTGATATAGGGGAAGCCGAAGGCGAAATTGTAGCCGGTTTTCATACCGAATATTCAAGTATGGAATTTGCGTTCTACTTTATAGGCGAATATGCGCAAATGGTGGTGAACAGCGCAGTTATAGTTACTTTGTTTTTGGGCGGCTGGCAAGGACCTTTTTTACCTCCGGTTTTATGGTTTTTAATAAAAGTATTTTTTGTAATACTGATTTATTTATGGTTTAGATGGACTTATCCAAGGTTAAGGTACGACGAACTAATGGATTTAGGATGGAAATTCTTGCTTCCTTTAGCTCTTGCAAATATAATCGTAACCGGTTTTATAATGGTTTTACTTAAGGGATGATAAATGAATACCGAAAAACAAGAAAATTCGATTATAGAGATTTCTAAAAATTTATTAATAGGTCTTAAAACGACTATTAAAACTTTTTTTCAAAAACCCGTAACCTTTCAATATCCAAAAGAACGTCTAATGATAGCCGAAAGATTCAGGGCTTTCCCCCATCTCAACGTTAACGGAGACGGTTCTTTAAGATGCGTTGCCTGCATATTATGCCAGACGGTATGTCCGTCGGAAGCTATTATGATAAAAACCGGTTATGTAGATTTTGGTCTAGAGCATGAGATTACGGAAAGACAAAAACACAATCATAGTTTAGATAATTTAAAGAAAGGAATTTACAACGACGGGAGGCGCCACCCTTCGTCGTTTGAAATCGATTTATTGAGATGCATATGCTGCGGTTATTGCGAAGAAATATGCCCCGAAGAAGCGATAAGTATGGGAACTGACTATGAGGTCGCTTTTTATACAAGGGACGAAGGTATTTACGGTATAGATAAATTAATTAAATCAAGGTAGATCAAAGAAAGATTGGTTAGCTGACGCTGGACTCCGTCCGCTTTGCTCGCAATGACACCCAAATCCCGATTTAGGTGTCGGATAGATATAGAAAATTAATAAAATTAAAGTAAATTAAGAGGATAACTTTGGAAGCGCTTTTTTATGTTTTTTCTTTTATCGCGATTTTTTCGGCTTTAATGGTGGTAACAATGAGGAATCCGCTTACGTCGGCACTCTATTTAGTTTTATGCTTTTTTGCGCTTGCAGGTTTTTACGTGCTTTTAGATATGCAGTTTCTTGCGGTAATGCAGATTTTAGTATATGCCGGAGCAATAATGGTTCTTGTCGTTTTAGTTATAATGCTGTTAAATATTTCAAAAATAAAAAGCGTAAAAACCGATTTGCATCAGAAAATCATAGGGATAGCGATTTCTTTGGTTCTATTAGTCGAAATAATTTTTTATATCGCCTACGGAACGACTAAAAAACCTACCGGCATCTTTACACATTCGGTAATAGATAAAATCGGCAATACTCGGGTAGTCGGAGAATTTTTATTTACTAAATACATGCTGTCTTTCGAAATTGCGTCGATTCTTTTGTTTGTTGCAATAATAGGGGCTTATTTATTTGCTAAAAAGAAGTTCTAATTTTATTAAATTTAAACAAGCAGGTTCGATAAATTTATGAATAATTATTTAATTGTAGCGGGTATTATTTTTTGTATAGGAGCGCTCGGCGTTCTTATGCGTAAAAATTTAATAATTGTTTTTATGAGTCTTGAACTTATGTTTAATGCGGCTAATCTTGGATTTGTCGCAGTATCGGACCGGTTAAATCTTATCTCGGGGGATATATTCGTTATTTTTGTAATGGTAGTAGCCGCGGCAGAAGCTGCCGTAGCTCTCGGTATTATCGTAGCATTTTACAGAGAAAAAGGAACTATCGACATCGATAAAGCAAACGAGTTAAAAAATTAAAATAAAAGGTTGCTATTAACAATGGATTTAAAAACATCGATCGCTTGGTTAATCCCGTTATTTCCTCTTGCAGGCTGGCTGTTGTGGGGCTTATTCGGAAAATATTTTAAAGGGCTGTCCGGATATATAGCCAGCGCTTTTATCGGAATATCTTTTATCCTGTCGGTTATTCTTTTTTTCATAGTAGCTTATTCCCACGGATTTACCGATACTCTTTATCCATGGGTGCATGCAGGTATATTCAAGGTTGGAGTATCCGCAGTCGTGGACAGGCTTTCGGTAATTATGCTTGTTATGGTTACGGGGGTCAGCACTCTCGTTCATATATATTCTATTGGATATATGCAGGGAGATAAAGGTTTTTCTCGATATTTTTCTTTTTTGAATCTTTTTGTTTTTTCCATGATAATGCTGGTTATGTCTAATAATCTGCTGCTGTTGTATGTATTTTGGGAAGCTGTAGGTTTTTGTTCTTATATACTCATAGGTTTCTGGTACGAAAAAAAATCAGCGTCTGATGCAGGGAAAAAGGCATTTATAGTCAACAGGATAGGAGACTTTGGTTTTGCCGTAGGTATATTTCTTTTATTTTTTGCGACTAAAACTCTTAATTACGAAAAGATATTTTCTATGGTTCCTGCTATGCCGGTATTGACTGTTACGATTATAGCCCTGCTGTTATTTGCCGGAGCGGTCGGAAAATCGGCTCAATTTCCTTTGCATGTATGGCTTCCGGATGCAATGGAAGGTCCCACTCCGGTCAGCGCATTAATACATGCGGCAACCATGGTTACGGCCGGCGTATATATGATAGCAAGGTTCCATGTATTATTCTCATATTCGCCTACAGCTTCGGAAGTCGTTCTTATAGTCGGAACGTTTACCGCATTTTTTGCCGCCTTTATCGCCCTTACCCAGTATGACATTAAAAGGATCGTTGCATATTCTACGGTAAGTCAGCTCGGATATATGTTTATGGCAGTCGGCATAGGTTCTTATACCGCCGGCATATTTCATCTTATATCCCATGCTATTTTTAAAGGGCTGCTTTTTTTGACTGCGGGAAGCGTAATGCACGGACTTTCGGGCGAACTGGATTTAAGGAAAATGGGCGGATTGTATTCGAAAATGAAAATTACCGCTATTACGTTTATAGTAGGCGGGCTTGCTTTATCCGGTATTCCGCCATTTTCGGGTTTTTTTTCCAAAGATGCCATACTTGCGGATGTTTATAATAAAGGTTTTTACTTTGCGTGGGCTGTTGGAGAGATAACCGCTTTAATGACCGCTTTTTATATTTTCAGGTTAATATTTTTGGCTTTTTTTGCAGAGTCTAAAGTGGACAAAAACTTGCATGTTCACGAGTCTCCAAAGATTATGACCCTCCCAATGATTATAATGGCTTTTTTTGCATTAACAATCGGATTTATAGGGATACCGCCGTTTAATCATTCTATATTTTATAACTTTTTGCATGTAGATTTTCTTAACGTTAATAATTTTGCTCCTATAGTTAATAATACGCCGTGGTATTTTTTAAGCCTTATATCGGTTGCGGCTGGATTAATCGGAATATATATAGCGTATCTATTATATATAAGAAAAGCTGTCGATCCGGAAAAAATAAAGTCCATGTTTAAACCTATTTACGCGCTGTCTTATAATAAAGTTTATATAGACGAAATATATGATTTTTTAATAGTTAAACCTCTGCTTGCTTTTTTTAATTTTCTATGGAAAGTCGTCGATATTAAAGTTATCGACGGCGCCGTTAACGGAATTGCCGGCGCATTTGCGGGTTTTTCCGTAAAAGCAAGAAAAATACAGAACGGCATGCTGATGAGTTATATTTTAACGCTTTCTATAGGCGCCGTTGCCATTCTTTTTTATTATTTTATAAGATAAGGACGTAAAAAATGGATTTTTTCATGAAATATCTCTTGACAATATTGATTTTTTTCCCTACAGCCTCTATTTTCTTATTGCTCCCTATAAATAAAAAAAATGAGAGCTTACTAAGGAATCTTTCTACTTTTTTATCGTTGGTAGAGTTTATAATTTCATATTATCTTTTTGTTTATTTTAAACCTGACACATATAAGTTTCAGTTTGTAGAAAAATTTAACTGGATCCCTTCATTCGGCGCTTCATATTTTTTGGGCATAGACGGAGTAAGCCTGTTTTTAATACTGTTGACTACCCTTTTGACTTTTGTTTCTTTATTATCAAGCTACAGATACATAAAAGAGCACGTCAAAGAATTCGTCATTCTAATGCTACTGCTGGAAACATTTATGCTCGGCACTTTTGCGGCATTAGACATCCTTCTTTTTTATCTTTTCTGGGAATTTATGCTTATACCTATGTATTTTATTATAGGCATGTGGGGTACGGGAAGACGGATTTACTCTGCCGTAAAGTTCGTTCTTTATACCCTTGCGGGTTCGTTGATAATGCTTTTCGGATTAATTTATATATTCATAATGCATTATAACCAGACCGGTAATTTTACGTTTAATTTATTAAGATTATATCATACGAATATTCCCGCCGGGTTGCAGATATTATTGTTTATCGCTTTATTTTTAGGCTTTGCGGTAAAGGTGCCGATTTTCCCGTTTCATACGTGGCTTCCCGATGCCCATACGGAAGCCCCTACGGCAGGCAGTGTTATACTTGCCGGCGTTTTATTAAAATTCGGCGTTTACGGTTTCTTTAGATTCGCTATTCCTCTTTTGCCTACGGCGGCTTTAATTCTTGCTCCTTTTGTAATAGTTATCGGAGTCGTCGGTATTCTTTACGGTGCGTTCGTTTCTATAGTCCAGAGGGACCTTAAAAGATTAGTAGCTTTTTCCAGCGTTTCTCATATGGGTTTTATAATGCTTGGGTTGTTTGCGTTATCCGCAATAAGCGTAAACGGCGCAGTTATTCAGCTCTTAAATCACGGAATCGATACAGGAGCTTTATTCCTTTTTGTCGGCATGATTTACGAAAGGATGCATACGAGACAGATTAAAGATTTAGGCGGCATTGCAAAAAAAGCGCCTATTCTTACCACATTATTTTTAATTTCGGTTCTTGCCTCAGTCGGGCTTCCGGGTTTAAACGGTTTTATAGGGGAATTTTTAATATTGATAGGATCTTTTCGCTACTATCCGGTTTTAACTATTATAGCTGCGAGCGGTATTATTTTTGCGGCAGTTTATTTATTATGGATGTTTCAGAGGGTTATGTTTGATGAATCCGCAACCTCTCCACATTCGTCCGAACATCACGCCGAAATTTTTGAGGACATGAATCTCAGGGAAATTGTCACCGTTTTGCCTTTGATAATATTGATGTTTTTAATGGGATTTTATCCTGCGCCTTTTTTAGACAGGATAGGTCCTACTGTTTTACACTTTATATCGATGATAAATCATCATAAGATTGTTTATAATGCTATCAAAATAAAGGCGGGGTTGTCCAATGCATAATATTATGCCTTCTATATACGGATTAAATTTTTTGGAACAAAGCATATTAAGTATAATACCGGAAGTCGTAATTATAATATTTGCTTTTATGGTACTTTTTTTAACCTTTTTCGAAAAACTTGCCAAGGGTAAAAATTCGTATTATTTGTCTTTAATAGGCATAGGTTTTTCTATTTTATACGTGTTTATGCTTTCTGGAAGGAATCTGATAGGTTTTTACGGATCGGTAGTATTTAACGGTTATGAAGTATTTTTATTCATAGCTATTTTATTATCCGGATTTTTTGCCGTTCTCATTTCTAAAGATTATATAGAAAATTTCGATATACCGTACCCGGAATATTACAGTCTTATTCTTTTCGGAATATCCGCCATGATGTTTTTGGTATCCTCCAATAATTTGATAATGGTGTTTATATCTTTAGAATTTATGTCTATATGCGCTTATATACTTACCGGCTATATTAAGGGCAGCACAAGAAGCACCGAAGCGGCGCTTAAATATTTTATTCTCGGAGCTTTTGCATCCGGATTTTTACTTTTTGGCTCGGTTTTTATTTACGCGGCGGTAGGACATTTAAATTTGTACGCAATTCATACATATTTAGAAAACATTTCTTACGGTAGTCCTAACGGGCTGAGCAGATTAACGGGAATCAGCGAATATCTTTCCGCAGGTCTTTTACTGTTTTTAGTAGGATTAGCCTTTAAAATGTCGTTGTTTCCGTTTCATGCATGGACTCCCGACGCTTACGACGGGGCTCCGACGCCGGTAACGACTTTTATGGCTACAGGTATCAAGGTAGCCGCTTTTGCGATATTTTTACGAATTTATTCTCTTATCTATAATTTTAATATTATTAATTTTAACGATATACTGTGGCTGTTAGCGGTATTGTCTATGACGTTCGGAAATATAGCCGCTCTTTTGTCTTCTAATATTAAAAGACTTCTTGCTTATTCTTCCATAGCGCAGGCGGGTTATATACTCATAGGAATAATAGGCGGAGGACTTTATGGTTATTCGGGGACGCTTTTTTATCTTCTTTCATATATTTTTATGACGGCAGGAGCTTTTGTCATTGTTATTATATTCGAAAATTCGGATTTGATTTCCTTAGACATCAAAAAATATACCGGATTAGGATATAAACGTCCTTTCATTGCCGCCGCCATGTCGTTTTTCTTGTTATCGCTTGCAGGAATACCGGTAACATCCGGATTTATGGGAAAATTTTACGTATTTTCGTCGGCTATTAAATCAGGTTACAACTGGTTAGTTTTTATTGCTTTATTAAACAGCGCTTTTGCGGCATATTATTACATTAAAATAATAGTTAAAATGTATATGCCGGATAATGAAGATTCCGTTAATTCATGTGTTATTGCCGAAGGTAAAAATTATGGGATAATTAACGGAAGCATAGGCGACGGATTATTAATAACTATTTTAATCTGTCTGTTTTTTACTCTGTTGATGGGAATTTATCCTCAAATATTTATTAATTTTGCGAATTACTCAGCCGCTTCGCTATGGAGAATATAGTTTATTTTGCTCCCGCCAAGATTAATTTCTCGTTAAGCATTGGAAAAAAAGGGGCATTTAATCTTCATCCAATCCGCTCCCTTATGAGAAAAATAAATGTAACCGACAAGATAACTTTTAATCTTACTGACGGACGATACAAAATTAAATCGACCGCAGGCGCAAATTTAAAAAATAAAATATCCGAATCGGATCTGCAATCTATTTCTAATGAAGACAATATAGTAATAAAAGCGGCAAAAACTTTTTTCGATTCGTTAAATATAAAAAATCAAGGAATTGATATATTTATCGAAAAAAATATACCTTTAAATGCCGGATTGGGCGGCGGTTCCAGCGACGGCGCAGGACTGTTGTTAAAATTGAATGAGATTTATAATAATGCGATAGATGAAGACGGATTACGAAAAATAGCCTTAAAAATAGGGTCGGACGCACCTTTTTTTTTAACCGAAGACGATGCGGTAGTTTCGGGATTCGGCGAAAATTTAGAAAAAATTAATCGAGGAACATTACAAAAATATTATATAGTCTTGGTAATTCCAGATTTTGGAATAAGCACTAAAGAAGCATATGCCGACTACGATGATTTTATGTTGACAAATAATATAAATTATTGTAATATTCAATGCTTAGACTTTAAAGAATTGGAGTTCAAAAACGATTTTGAAAACGTGATATTTAAAAGGCATCCCGTTATCAAAGATATTAAAGAATCCATGCTTTTAAACGGAGCTGACGTATCGCTTCTATCGGGCAGCGGTTCCGCGGTTTTCGGAGCTTTTGCGACGGAACGAAGCGCAAAAGATTATATTGATAAAATAAAATCGTTTAATTTTTGCGAAAAAGTGCGAATGAATTATTTGGCAGAAACTTTATAAACTATTACTCAATTCATTTTTGGAGGGATTTTTTTATGCAAGTTACCGAAGTTAATGTTTTTCCGGTTAATGAAGAAAAATTAAAAGCCTATGTTACGATTACATTCGATAACTGCTTTGTCGTAAGAGATCTTAAAATAATTAACGGAAAGGACGGTTTATTTATTGCAATGCCCAGTAAGAAAAGGAAGGACGGTACGTTTAAGGATACAGCCCATCCGTTAAATAATGAAACAAGGGATATGATAGAATCTGCGGTTCTTGCGGCATATGAAGCTGCTATGGACAATCAGGAATAAACGAGCAACGTTTTAACGCGCAGCGCAGCGAGCAATAGTCCATAGTCTGCCTCTCTTATAGAAGGAACGCAGCGGCGCCAACCTGCCAAGGCGATTTAAGAGACCCTCTCTTTTTAAAGAGGAGAGTCTATATAATTTTCTGCACAAAAAAATATGGACGGGGTGCTCAAGTTTCTTTATTATTTTTTTCTGGTACTAAAAAAAATTGGGGTGTCGACAAGCGGCAAGTCACAGGATTTTGATTCCTGCATTCGGAGGTTCGAATCCTCCCGCCCCAGCCAAGCAGTATGTAAGACGAAAGCAGTAAAATAAAATTAACAATACGGCTGAGTAGGCGATCACGAACATATCTTTGCCGAAGGCGAAGGATGTGAGTCATCCTCCCGCCCCAGCCAAGCAGTATGTAAGACGAAAGCAGTAAAATAAAATAATTATAAATATGACAAATAAACTAAAATTATTTACGGGCAATTCTAATAAAGAACTTGCCGAAAAGATGGCCGGTTATCTCGATATAACCCTTGGAAACGCTGAAGTTTATAATTTCAGCGACGGCGAAACTTTTATTAATATTAACGAAAACGTCAGGGGTTGCGATATTTTTCTTGTGCAGTCATCATCTAATCCCGTCGATAAAAACTTGATGGAACTCCTGATAATGATAGATGCCATGAAAAGGGCGTCGGCGTCCAGGATAACGGCGGTAGTTCCTTACTACGGTTATGCCAGACAGGATAGGAAAACGGCATCCAGAGTTCCGATAACGGCAAAATTAGTAGCCGATATTATAACTACGGCGGGTGCGGATAGAGTGTTGTCTATGGATTTACATGCGGGACAGATACAGGGTTTTTTCAATATTCCGGTTGACCATCTATATGCGGCGCCGGTACTGCTTGAATATATAAAAGAAAAGAATTATGAACCGGCAGATATCGTCGTGGTTTCTCCCGATGCAGGAGCTGTCGAAAGGTCGAGGTCTTTTGCAAAACATTTAGGGGCAAATCTCGCTATTATCGATAAAAGAAGAATTAAAGCAAATGTCGCGGAAATAATGAACGTTATCGGCGACGTTAAGAATAAAATCGCTATTATGTTAGACGACATAATAGATACCGCAGGCACTATTACTCAAGGAGCCGTGGCGCTTTCCAACAACGGCGCGAGCGAAGTAATAGCAATGGCGACGCACGGAGTTTTATCCGGAGAAGCAATGAGTAAAATAGATAACTCTCCCATAAAAGAACTTATAATAACAGATACGATAAACCCGAAAAACAGGCAGGGGCTGTCAAGCAAGATTAAGATATTAAGCGTTGCAAATATTCTGGGAGAAGCGGTTAAAAGAATTCATGAAGAAGACTCCGTGAGTTCGCTATTCATATAAATAATATTAACATATTTTAAAAAAGGAGATTTTCATTGGACATTGTTGATTTAAATATCGAAAGAAGAAAAAAAGGCGATAATCTTAGGGTTCTAAGAAAAAATGGTTTTATACCGGCGGTATTATACGGAAAGCAAACAGGGTCGGATATAGTTCTGCTTAATTATAAAGAATTTCTTAAGGCTTTTGCAAAACACTCAATATCTTCGTTTATCAATATATTAAGCAACGAAGTTGCGGTGAACGGTAAAACCGCCGTTATAAAAGAAATTCAAAAGGACCCCGTTACCGATAATATTATTCATATCGATTTGCACGAAATATCGATGGACGAAAAAATAGAAATAGAAGCCGTTATTCATTTTACCGGCAAGCCGGAAGGAGTTAAGCTCGGCGGAATTCTTGAGCCGCTGATGAGGCATATAGCAATAAAAGGTTTTCCTAAAGATATAATAGATACCGTAAATATCGATGTTTCCGGGCTTAAAATCGGAGATATTATCCATGTCGGAGATTTAAATTTAGGCGATAAGATAGAAATAATGGCCGAAAACGATGCGGCTATTGTTACGGTTGCAGAACCTTCCGTTGAAGAGGTTTCCGCACCTGCCGCAGGAGCGGAAGGCGAATCCGCATCTCAAACGGCATCCGCTTCTACCGCGACCCAGCAGACTTCACAGAAGGCTTAAAACTATTATTTTTAAAAGATGTCTAAAAATATATTTATTTTTGGTCTTGGAAATCCGGGACGGGAATATCAATTTTCGAGGCATAACTTTGGTTTTACGGCAATAGATTTTTTTTTTGAGGAAAATAATTTCCCCGGCTTTATTCATAAAAAAAATTATCTTATTTCCGAGAAAATTATTTCCGAGAAAAAAGTTTTTTTAATTAAACCGCTTACATTTATGAATTTAAGCGGAAAAGCCGTAAAAGAAGTTTTAAATAAAAACGGCGTTTTTAAAATTGAAGAAAATTTATCGGATTCCAACATTGTGCTAATTCATGACGATCTCGACCTTGCTTTCGGGACATATAAAATAAAGTTTGGCGGCAGCGGCGGATCCCATAACGGCGTCAATTCGGTTATAAATTCGCTGAACGCTAAAAACTTTATACGCGTAAAATTAGGCATTAATTCTCCGGTTAGAGCTAAATTTAATACCGGAGCGGATTACGTTCTGTCTAACTTTTCAAAAGAGGAAATAAAAAGAATACCCGATATATTAAAAACAATAAACGAGGTTTTATATTCGTTCATAACGAACGGTCTTGACAGAACTATGAATAATTATAACCGCAAATAATAATTTTCTTTAACAAACTTAGCAAAGGAAAATATGAAATATGGGACTTAAATGCGGCATAGTAGGACTCCCAAATGTCGGCAAGTCAACTATATTCAACGCTATTACCGCAGGATGTGCGGAAGCCAGCAACTATCCTTTTTGTACAATTGAGCCAAATATAGGCATAAAACCTGTAAAAGATAAAAGATTAGAAAAACTGCGCGATATATTCAGGCCGGAAAAATTTACTCCTACGTATGTGGAATTTGTTGATATCGCCGGACTCGTGAAAGGAGCATCGTCGGGCGAAGGGTTGGGAAACAAATTTTTATCGCATATCAGGAACGTCGATTTAATTATTCAGGTCATAAGAGTTTTTAAAGAAGACTCGGTCGTACACGTGGAAGGGAATATAAATCCTGCAAGAGACCTTGATATTATTAATACCGAACTTGCATTAAGCGATATAGAAATTCTTTCAAAACATCTTCTGAAACTTGAAAAGATAGCAAGAAGCGGGGACAAAACCGCGGCTTCAAACCTCGATTTCTTAAAAAAAATTAATAACCGGCTTTCCGAAACAGGCGCTATTAACGGCAAGGAATTCGCCGAAACGGAAAAAAACCTGCTTAAATCTTTAGGGATAATATCCGCAAAACCGGCGGTATATGTCCTTAACGTCGATGAAGATATGCTGGCTGAAAATTTTTCCAATCGAGATATCGAAGAAATTATGAGCATAGCCTTGCCTAAAAATATACCGGTTATAAGATTATGCGCAAAATTAGAAGAGGAACTTGCTAACTTAAACGAAGAAGACAGAGAAGTTTTTCTTAAAGATTACGGTCTTGAGTCTTCGGCATTAGATACCGTAGCATCCGTCAGTTTCAAGCTTTTAGGTTTAATTTCGTTCTTTACCGCCGGCAAACAGGAGGTCAGGGCATGGGAAATAAAAAACGGCTGGAAAGCGCCTCAAGCCGCCGGAACGATACATACGGATTTTGAAAAAGGTTTTATAAGAGCCGAAGTTATTTCTTACGATGACTTTATTGAATCCGGTTCCGAAGCAAATGCCGCAAAAATGGGACTTTTAAGGCTTGAAGGAAAAGACTATATAGTAAAAGACGGGGATATAATGCATTTTAGATTTAATGTCTGACTGTTATTGCGAGCAGAACTTTGACTGCGTTTATAAAAGCCGGCGGCTTTTATGCGGGCAAAGATGCGGACGGACGGAGTCCAGCGTAGCTAACCAACCCCCCCGCAAGTCTATAATTCCATTTTTTTTATGATTTATGCAGGCCCTTCATATAAACAAATATGGTATTTATAACCCCGACTCTTATCATCATAACAGCATATGCGGCAAGCAGAAGCGCCGCAAGTTTTCCGGCGGCGTTGGAACCCGTTTTTCCGAGATACTTTAAAATGAGCTTTGTTTTTTTTAAAACAATGTAAACGATTAAAAGATTAATAATGAATGCGGCCGTGACGACTAAATATCCGTATATGCCGGTAATTATTAAAAGCGTAGTTAAAACTCCCGGACCGACTATCAAAGGTACGCCTATCGGGACCACTCCTAAATCCGCCTTATCCGCGGAGGCGTAAAGCTTGGGCTTTTCGGAGAGCAGATTATTTATGGATATTATAAGCAAAAGTATGCCGCCCGCCATTTCAAAATCATATATAGAGATGCCCATTGCGCTGAAAAGCGATTTTCCCAGCAGAAGAAATCCGATCCCAACGCTGAAAGCGGTTACAAGAGAGTTTTTTCTTATCTTTTTTTCCTCGTCCGAATCGGTATCTCTAACGAAATCCAAGTAAATCGGAAGAACTCCGAATACGTCTATCGCTACGAATATCGGAATTAAAGCAAGAATTATGTCCTTAAAAAAAATAACGATTACATTAGCCATAAATTGTCATAAATTTTTCTATCCTTCAATCATTTTAAATAAATACGATATAGTATTATAATATAATTTCTATGAATAAGAAAAACAAATTTAATATACTCCATATCGATAGTTTTAGGAATTTCGGCGGAGCGCAAAACGATATAGTTATTCTGCTGAAATTTATGAAACGATACCACGGCGAATACTTCGATATTTACGTTATTCACAACAATAACCGAAAGTTAAAGGAAGAATTGGATAAAATCGGAATTTATAATATTTCCGTTAAGATGACGAATTTTTTAGATATCTTTGCTTTATTTAAAATAAGGCGTTTTTTAAAAATTTACGATATAGACTTAATTAATTTTCATTCTTCGTTAGATCATTTTTTGGGGGGTGTTGCGGCAATTTCAATTTTTAGAAAAAAGATAATAAAGATTTTAACAAGACATGTTGCATATAAGGTCGATTTTTTAAAAGGATTTTTAATATACAGGTTTTTAACCGACAGGTTCATCGTTATATCCGATTTTATTAAAAACAGGTTGATAGACGACATAGGAATAGACAAAAGCATAATCAAGACTATTTACAGCCCTAGAATCGATAAAGATGAAAAAGAAATATTTTTTTATGAATCGGAAAAAGCGGATATAAGAAAAGAACTCGGCATTAATTCCGGCGAAAAAATGGTTTCTCTTATAGGAAGATTATCCGGGGAGAAAGGTCACGAAATATTCATAAAAGCCGCCGAACTTATAGTAAAAAAAAGAAACGATTTAAAATTCGTCATAATTGGAGAAGGCGAACTTTACGACTATATCATAAACTTAATCAGGGAAAGAAGACTAAACGATTATTTTATTTTAAGCGGTTTTAAGAAAAATATTAAAAAATTTATAGCCGCGTCGGATTTAATAATAGTTCCGTCCGGACTCGAAGGGATGGGCAGCATTATTATAGAATCCTGCGCTTTGAAAAAAGCCGTGATAGCATCCGACGCGGGCGGAATTCCGGAGATAATCAAAAATAACGAAACCGGACTTTTGTTTAAAACCGGAAATTTTTCGGAGCTGGCGGAAAAAATAATGTATTTAATAGATAAATACGATTTAATTGAAAATTTTGCCCTGAATTGCTATAATGATGTCGTTAAAAAATTTGACGTAAAAACGGTAACGTCGGAAACGGTTGTTTTTTATCTTGAATTATTAAAAATTGAAGATTTTAAAAATGAGAATTAGCGGACATAAATTGTTTAAAGGTTTTATAGTATTTTTAATTATAATATTTTTAGTTTATTTCGTATTGTTTTCATTTAATGTCGTGATTTTTTCCAAGCGGCATTTAAAATTCAAACTCGTTTCTTTTTTAAGATATTCGTCTATAAAACCTGAATTTTTAAAATTCATAGACCTGAACTTTAACACTCTGGCCTCCGATTATTTCTGGACGCTTTTCGTTCAGGAGGCTTCGTCATTCAGGCTTGCGAAGATGCATTATCCGTATATGTATAAAATATCGTTTATAACGGTTTCTTTAAATCCAAATTTTAATTATGCGTATCAGGCTGGGGGAACGCTTATCGGTTTAGCCGGAAAACCGGGAAGAGCGATAAGATTATTAAAGTTAGGGATGAAGCATCTCAAAGGAAACTGGAATATACCGTTTTTGATAGCTTTTAACTATTTTTACAGTCTCGGCAATTACAAAAAAGCGGCGTATTACTTAAAATATGCGGTTAATATGAAGGACAGCCCTAAATATTTAGAGTTTTTATATATTAAACTTCTTAACAAATCCGGAAGTTTTAAAAAGACTTTAAGTTTTCTCGAAGATATGTATAAAAACAATAAAAATTCTTATATAAGGCAGATAATAAAATACAGGATAAATGCGGTTAAAAAAGAAGCAATGCTTAAAAAAGAGCATAAAAACTATAATATTCCTTATTCTTTAAAACTTTTTTTGCCGTATAAACGTGAAAGGTGAAATCATGATTGACATAATGAATGCTACTAAATATTTCAGGGTCGGTTTTTTTGGAACTAAAAAAACCGCGGTAGAAAACCTTTCTTTAAATATAGAAGAAGGAAAAGTTACCGGTTTTTTCGGTCCGAACGGCGCCGGCAAATCCACGACGATTAAAATGGTCGTCGGTCTTATTAACCCGTCCGGCGGAAACATTAAAATAAAAGGCTACCCGGCATCCGACTGCAGGTCGAGGCTTAAATTAGGCTATCTGCCAGAAAATCCAAGTTTTCCGCGCGGACTTAAAGGGATAGAAATTATTAATTATTATTCAAAACTTTTGGATAAAAAAATAAATAAAGATGAAATTTACGATGCGTTAAAATTAGCTGGAATTTTTTATGCTAAAAATATTCATGCCCATAAATATTCTAAAGGTATGACTCAGAGGCTGGCTCTGGCGGTTTCTATTCTTGGCGATCCGGAGATTCTGATATTCGACGAACCCCTGTCCGGACTTGATCCTGTCGGCAGAAAAGAGTTCAAGGATATAATATTTAAACTGAAGAAAAGGAAAAAAACCATATTTTTTTCGTCCCATGTGCTTGCGGACAGCAAAGAATTGTGCGACAGGATAGCGGTTTTAGTAAACGGTAGATTAATAAAAAGTGAAGACCTCGAAGATATAGAAAAAGAGGCGGCAAGCTACGCCGAAGAAAAAAAAGATAATCTTTTAACCGGAGAATACAGTACTCCGTTAGAAGTATATCTTTATGATTTAATGCTTAAAAGCAGAAAAAATTAGCGTTAGCGGGGTAATATTCAATGAAAAAGATTTTATACGGAACGATGTATTCTTTTAAAGAAATAAAAAATTTAAAAATTTTTTATTCTTTTTTAATGTTTGCCTTAATACTTATATCGGGCAGTTATTTTGTTTCTCAGACGAGTTTTATAAGCCAGGGAAGGATTATGGTGGATTTTTCTATATTCGCCATATCTATTTTTAATATTTTTATAGGCATTTTTATCGGCGCTTCGGTAGTTTACGACGATATTGAAAAGAAAAGCGTTTTTCTGACTATCACCAGACCGATAAAAAGAACGGAATATTTAGCAGGACGTTTTTTGGGTCTCGCCGCGGCAATAATATTTTCGACGATTATAATGATGCTGATTTTTTATTTCGTCCTTTTAATTATGCATAAATTTATCGTGCCGGCAGGATATTTTGCGGGAAACGTTAAAGCTAAGGCAGGTATCGTTTCTCACATAAAAAACAAAAGAGTTAAATCTGCCCCTGCAGAGAAAAATAGCGGCAAAAATATAACCGGTAAACTTTCAATCGTAAAGCCCGCAGCAAAGCCCTTTACCTTTTATTCCCTGCCCCAACCACTTATTATTCAGGCTCTGTTCATAATAATCGAATCGATATTTATTTCAGCGGCGGCCCTGCTTTTTTCTTTAATAACATCAAAAGCTTTAGCGTCCATATTCGCAATACTCGTTTTTTTCATAGGCAGCGTTTCGAGCAGGATGAACGATTTAGTTAAACCTGTAAAAAAGATTATAAACGGGAAAGTCGTCATAATGCATCAGGCTAACCATGCCTTGATGTCGATAGTCCATTTTATTTATACCGTCCTGCCAAACTTTTCCATATTCAATATAAGTTCCGAAGCGGCGTATAAAGTAAATGTTTCCGCCGGGATTATATTTTATCGCATTGTTTACGGAATTTGCTATACGGCTTTGCTGTTTATTATATCGTCGCTGATATTTGCGAGAAAGGATATAAGTTAAAGCGTTATCGTCAAATATATAAACAGAAATATATATAATCAATACCGTATAACATCAAATCAAATTTACTATTAAGATGTAACGAAAGATGCAGTGATATAATTAGCAGATAGATTAAGAACCGGTGGGTATTTAAATAAGTATAAAACCCCACTCCTTTTTAAGGAGGGGTGCCTTCTTCCGATACAATCATAATTGCTAATTTTGTATAAAACCCCACTCCTTTTTAAGGAGGGGTTTAAAGTTTGAATTTGCAGATTATTTATTTACGTCCAATTTGCTTTACGATTTTATTAATTTTAGATGTTTCATATGTTGGATATGCTACTTTTAACTCCCCTCCTTTTTAAGGAGGGGTGCCCGTCAGGGCGGGGTGGTTTTTAATATAATGCAGAATAAAATCAGCGATATTCCAAGCAATAATAAAAAATTAAAAACATTGCGTAAATGTTTACGCAAAAATCTTACGCCTGCAGAAGCTAAACTATGGAAGTATTTGCAAAATAAGCAATTAGATGGCAGAAAATTTCGCAGACAGCACAGTATAGGTAATTATATTTTGGATTTTTATTGCCCGTCCGAAAAATTAGCAATTGAATTAGACGGTGAAATTCATAATATTGAAACTCAGGCCGAATATGATAATGATCGCGATTTATTTTTGTTTAATTGCGGAATAAAAGTTTTAAGATTTGAAAACAAGGTGGTTTTTGAAAATACCGGCTACTTGATTGATTGTATAAAAAAAATAATTTGGAAAGACGGCTCCGTTATTCTGAAACCACCCCGGCAGGCTGATGCCCGCCACCATATTTTTCTGCAGCAAAAGACGTGCTTTTACTAAACACGCAGAAAAATATATCTTAAAAAGGAGGGGAGTTAAAAGACAAAATTTGTATGGCGGAGAGAACCCCCCCTCTGTCCTGCCTTAACGAATTATATGCTAAAATTGCTTGAGTGTTTTAACTGGCGGAGAGAGAGGGATGAGCGTCTTTAGGGACGCTAAAAGCGACAAACCCCCAAACGCGCTTCGCGCTACGGGTGTTCGAATCCAATTACCTTTTAGATATTTCTTGCTTACTTAGAAGTTAGGTTTTTAACTGGCGGAGAGAGAGGGATTCGAACCCCCGGATGTTTTAAGCATCAACGGTTTTCAAGACCGCCGCCTTAAACCGCTCGGCCATCTCTCCGAAAAAACGATAATATTTATGTTACCATTATTATAGATATTTAGCGGTTATATTTCAATATAAAAAAATGTTAAAAATATCAAACCATAATTCTTGCAAAAATTTCAGACGATAAGAGCATGCCCTTATGCGTCAGTTTAATATCGTCTTTAAAATTTTCCATAAGTCCTTCTTTTATGAACTTATTTATAACCTTCCGATAAACTTCTTGACCGGCTAATTCCGACAGTCTTTTTGCGTTAATTCCGGAAGCCGTTCTCAAGGATAGAAACATTTCCTCGTTTATTTTATCTTTTTCCGTCAGGATTTCGATAAAATCGTCATTATTTCGTTCACTGTCTTTATTATCGTTTCCACAGCCATAAAATTTTTTCGAAATATTTTGCATATATTTTTTTAAATTCGGCACATTAGTTTTACGTATCTCTTTACCGTCCTCAAGTTTTAAAAAAGAAGAAGCCGAAGGGCCTAATCCCAAGTATTCGCCCCTATTCCAGTAATTTATATTATGTCTGCTTTCGTATCCGTTTTTTGCAAAATTAGATATTTCATAATGCTTGTAACCTTTTTCATTTAATATTCTGCATAATATTTCATAGTATTCCGCTATTTTTTCTTCCGGCGTAAATGCAAAACCCTTTATTTTTCTTTTTTTACGAATTTCATAAAATTTTGTGCCTTTTTCGACGCTGAGCATATAAGCCGAAATATGAGCCGGCTCCAAACCCGGTATCGACTTTGCGTCACTGTAAAAAATATCTTTTGTTTGCCCCGGCAGTCCTATTATTAAATCGAGCGAAATATTTTTAAATCCGGCTTTCTTCGCATTATTTACGGCATTATAGATGTCATTTTTATTATGTATTCTGCCTGCCGTCTTTAATGCGGCGTTATTAAAACTCTGCGCTCCAATAGAAAGCCGGTTTACCCCAAGCGATTTCAGTGCGTATAATTTTTCTAAGCCCCCGCTTTCGGGGTTTATCTCTACGGTTATTTCGGCGTCTCCTGCAATTTTAAAGTTTTTTTCAATATATCCCATTAAATCCCGAAAAAAATAAACAGACATAACAGACGGAGTGCCTCCGCCGAAATATACGCTGTTTATATGCGAACTTTCGAGAGAATATTTTTCGGACGTAATTTCTATCTCTTTTATCAAAAGTCCGGCATATTGTTTGAAAACTGCGGAACCGCGGACAGGCTTTAATTCCGATAGCGGTCTGGAATAAAAATTGCAGTAATTGCATTTGCTTTTACAGAAAGGTATATGTATATATACGCTTAATTCTCTCATTTTTTCGCTTAGGGCATCCTTAATATTCTTACAATTGATTATTATATATGATATAATAATAAAAAATATATTTAATTAAATTGAATTTATAAAGACTCGATAAATTTTGACCTTTATAAACCCTTAAACTTAAATAGGAGGTTTAAGTCTATGGATAATAACGACGTTTTATCTCAAAAAGCCGTTAAGATAAAAGACGGCGTATATTATACCGGCGCATTCGACCCGGATTTAAGGGTGTTCGATATAGTAATTCCAACTTCAAACGGAACAAGCTATAATTCTTATTTCATTCAGGGAAGCGAGAAATCCGCCCTTATAGATACGGTCAAGCTCAATGCCAAAGACCAGTTGATTAATAAGTTGAGCGCCTTGACGGACATTTCTAAAATAGATTACATAATTATCAACCACACCGAACCTGACCATTCCGGTGCGCTTCATATTATTAAAGATATTGCAAAAGACGCTACGCTGGTTTATTCAAAAAACGCGCACCACTTTGTTAAGCATATCATAAAAAAAGATTATAATAATATTACCGTGGGGGACGGCGATTCTCTCGATTTGGGCGGCAAGACTTTACAGTTTATCGGCGCCCCGTTTCTGCACTGGCCGGATACTATGTTTACCTATCTGAAAGAAGATAAAATACTGTTTCCCTGTGATTTCTTCGGAGCCCATTATTGCGACACTAAGGTTTTTAACGATTTATTGTCGGATAAAGAAGAGGCTTTCGAATCTTTCAAGTATTATTTTACCCATATAATGAGACCTTTCAAAAACTATTCCTTAAGCGCGCTAGAAAAACTTAAAAATTACGATATAAATATTATAGCGCCGTCTCACGGTCCGGTATTAAGGGAAGGTTTAAAAAAATATATCGATTGGTATATGGAAGCGAGTAAACCTTCAAACGACAATTCCGTATTGAAAAAGATAATAGTAGTTTACGCCTCTGCTTACGGCAATACGGAAGAAATGGCAAAACACATCGCAAAAGGGGCGTCTATCGACGGTCTTACCGATGTTTCATTGATAAATTTGGTCGAACGGGATATTTATAGCGTTGTCGATGAAATAGAAAAAGCCGATGCCGTCATTGTAGGTTCGCCGACTCTTAACGCAAAGGCGCCGAAGCCGATATTCGATATGATATCGTCTTTGGTTATGCTTAACGTTAAAAATAAGAAAGCTGCCGTGTTCGGCTGTTACGGCTGGAGCGGGGAAGCGGTTCAGATGATACAAGATATTCTTAAAAGCCTAAAGTTTGTTATTATTCAGGAAGGGCTAAAAATTCAGATGACGCCGTTCGAAGAAGATTTGCTTAAGTGCGAAAAATTCGGAATGGATTTTGCTTATAAAATAACGCAGGATTCATAGCCTGAAAATAAAAAGATAATTAATTTTTATAATCCGAATAAAGAATAATAAGGCGGTATCCATGATGAGTGCTAAATATAAAAAAGTCGAAGAGGTTTCATCAGCCGTGGTTACGGGAGCTATGGGCAGATCTTTAATCTGGGAAGATAATAATTTTAACTTTTATACGAAAATAGGCGGTGAAGAGGTTTTTATAGGCAGAGGAATGAATGTTCCTTACCCGCTCGAAGAAGGCGACTGCTGGTCTCTTCCCGACGGGAAAACGTTTGCTTATAAAGACGGAATTATCAGTCGGGTTAAGTCATTTGACGAAGGAGAAAAAACATTAAAATTAAAAGAATGCCTTGAAGATTTGTATGATAAATTTGAAGAATCGTATCTTTATTCCGACCCGCTCGGTTTTGCGCATAAATTCGACGACGCTAAAGACATAGAAATAGCAGGTTTTATAGCGGCGGGGTTTGCATTCGGAGGCGTTCGGCAGATTCTTAAAACATTGGATAAAATAGATTATATAGCCGGCCATAAATTTTATGAATTTACTTTAAATTTTGACGCAGAGGAAGGTTTTAAATTATTTAAAAGTTTTTATTACCGCTTTATTAAAGAAAAAGATATTATCGCTTTGTTTATGGTTTTAAGCGAAATGCTTAAAAAATACGGTTCTATAGAAAATTTTTTTCTTAAAGGCTATAATCCGTCAGATATAAATCTAAAAAACGCTATAATAAGCTTTTCGAAAAGAGCTCTGGAACTTGTCGATTTTTCGCCGGTTTACGGAACAAAAGCGCCCCCCGAAGATTCTATGGTCCATTTCTTTTTTACTTCTCCCGCAGACGACAGTCCCTGCAAAAGAATAAATTTATATTTAAGATGGATGGTAAGAAATTCGGACAATCTTGATTTCGGCATATGGCAGGGCGGCATTCAGCCTTATCAGCTAATAATGCCGGTAGATACCCATATAAGCAGGATAAGTCAATATATAGGTTTGACGATGCGCAAAAATCCTTCTTTTAAAATGGCGGAAGAAATAACGGAAAATCTCAAAAAACTAGATTATTTCGACCCCGTAAAATATGATTTTGCAATTACGAGACTTGGAATATTAAATCTTTGCAAAAAAGGCGGAAATTTGACGGACTGCGGAAAATGCGACATTTATGGCATCTGCAATTTTAAAGGTTAAATTTCTGACGGTATATCGAGAAATTATTGCTTTGTCTAACTTTTATTTAAAGGATTATAATTAATGAAAAAGAATAAATTGTTCTTATTTTACATCTTTCAGGCTATCTTTCTTGTTGCGGCGTTAAATATTATAAATCCAGTTTTTTCATATGCATCAGCGAGGTCTGCCGCCAGTCGTAACATTGAAAAAGCGGATAAAAAATACGGAGCATACATTATTAGAAAGGATGTTCTTTTAAAACTTAATAAAAATTACGGATTAAAAGAATATGTCACGGAATCCGTCGAAATACTTTCGCAAAGAGGAATAAATAAGTATTCCGAGGTTATAGTTCCTTTTTCCATGAAATATCAAAAAATTAAACTTTTATATGCTTACACTCTTCTTAGCGGAATGTTTAAAATTCCGATTGGCAAACTTGCCGTTAATATCGTTTCCCCCGGCTTTGCGGTTAATTATCCGGCTTATTCCGATATAAAATATTTAACGCTTTCTATGCCTGCCGTCTCCGACGGTTCGATAATAAATTTTTCTTATGAGATAAATAATTTTAAACCGCCGATTGAAGACGGTATTTTTTATACAAACTATTTTTCTTACGATATTCCGGTTAAAAAAATTGATTTTTCGCTGATTTATCCCGTCGGACTTAAGCTAAATTTGTACCTTCATCAATTAAACAAATCCGTTCCGTCAAAAAAAATTGTCTGTATTAGAAATAAAAAGTTTGTCGAATTGAGCATATCCGTTAATAACATTCAGGCAATAAAAAAAGAATCCCATATGCCGCCTAAAAAAAATTTTAAAAAATATATAGCCGTATCTACTTATACTTCGTGGCCGCCTCTGCTTAAAAAGATAAATACGATGTTTATGAAAGCAGAAAAACCGACGGAAAAAATTGAAAAATTCGTCAAATCCGCGGTTAAAAAAGAAAAAGGCAAAGACGCAAAACAAAAGGCGGCATCAATTTATTACCGCTTTGTAAAATCTTTCAGATATGTGGGAATTAGTTACGGTATAAACGGTTATAGACCTGCGAATGCCGCAATGACTTTTAAAAACGGTTACGGCGATTCAAAATCTTTAGCAGCTCTTCTTATAGCTATGTTAAAGGCTGAAGGTATAGCCGCATATCCGGTTTTAATTACGTCATTAAATACAACCGACCTTAATCCTAAAATAATTTCTCCGAAACAATTTGATTCGGTCATAGTAGGTCTGAATTTAAAAGAAAAAGGACGGAATGTTCATTACTATTTATATCCCGACTCGTCTTCTTATAAAGCCTTCAATATTCCTTTTGAACTGTCCGGCAGAAAAGGCTTGGCGCTTTTAAGCCGCAATAGTTTTAAATTTATTCGTACTCCGTCCGAAAAACCGAATCAAAATGAAAGAATATTTTTGTTTAAAGGCGCATTAAATAAAAACGGGACGCTTACCGGAACGGTTTCCGTAAAATACAAAGGAGTTTATTCAAATTATGAAAGGTCTTCTCTTAAAAAAATAAATAATTACGAAAAAACAATTAAAGTTTATAATTTCTTATACAATTTTATCCCCGGAGCGCAAATAAAAAATTATAAATATAAAAACTTGAGAAATATAAATAAAAATTTAAAATTAAGTATAAATTTTTACGATAAAAATTACGGAGTATTAAAAGGCGATAAATTGGTGTTTCATTCCGTATTGCCGGTTGATTCGGGATTACTTCAACTCGTTTTAAAAAGCAAAAGATTATATCCTTTGGTAACAGGCTATCCATTTGAACAAATAGGCGATATTACGATTAAACTTCCGGTGAAATCTTCGGTTTACTATATGCCGGGGCGGTTAAAATTTAACGGCGAATCAGGTTCCGCATATTCCGAATGTAAATTTTTAAAAAATAAAATGAAATTATCCTGTTCGTATAAATTTGAATCGAAAAAACCGGCTGTTTCGGTTAAGGAATATAAAAAATATAGAGGAATCATAAGGACTTATTTGCAGTATATGAAAAATTATTTTATTGCAGTTTCCAGCATTTATTTTTATTAAATTTATTTAAGTTTACGGAGGTCTTAAAAATGAGAAGCATGACGGAAGAAGATTTAAAAGCGGCTTTTGCCGGAGAAAGTCAGGCGCATATTAAATATATGATTTTTTCCGAAGAGGCGAAAGAAAAAGGTAAGCCGAAATTGGCAAACGTGTTTAGGGCTATAGCAAAAGCGGAGCTTATTCATGCCAAAAATCATTTAAGAGCGCTCGGAGGCATTAAGAAAACCGGAGAAAACATTTCTGCGGCGTATAACGGCGAAAATTATGAAATAGAAGAAATGTATCCGGTTTTTCATGAGGTTGCAAAATTTCAGAACGAAAAAGAAGCTCAGCGTTCCACCCACTATGCGTTAGAGGCGGAAAAAATTCACAGGGATATTTATAAAAAAGCGAAGGAACTCGATGACGCAGGCAAAGATTTCGACGGAGAAACAGTCTATATATGTCCTGTCTGCGGACATACCCACGTGGGACCGGAAGCTCCGGACAAGTGTCCCGTATGCGGCTGTCCGAAAGACAAATATATTAAATTCAGCGCATAAAGCAATAAAATATTATAAGAATACATCGAAAATAATATGAAAATTATCAATAAAATTTGACAATAGAATTTTTTGTGGTATTATTAAAAATATAGATATTATAAATATAATTAATATAGAAAAAATAATTGTATTACGCTTATAAGTAAATATTCTAAAAATGGGGGTAATTAAAATGGTTCAAGGAATTAATCCAAATCCTACGGCATCGCAACTATTCCAAAGCAATCAAGCTAATGCCAATAAAGGACGGTATCAGAATATTTCCGGTCCTAACGACGTTGCCGATAAAACTGCGGCATTAACCTTAAACACTGTCAGCACTCTGAATCAAGGTTTGGTAAATGCGCTTAATCAGACCACCGCAAATCTTAACAAAAATATTCAGAACCTTCAGTCCGCAGGCAATAATAACGGAAACGTTGCAAATCAAAATCAGTATAATAACAACGGGCAGGCTGTTACTATTGGAACAAATCAAACCGGAAACGTATTGAGTAAAATCGTTTAGAACAATATTAAATGCATAAAAAACTAAACGATTTAATAGAAATGGCGGAATCGTTCAAAGCCAAAATAGCGGCAGTAGTAGTTGCTGAAGACGATTTCGTCATTGAAGGAATAGTTTTGGCTTATAAAAAAAGACTTATAATACCAAAGCTTATCGGAAATAAAAATAAAATAATTTCTCTCCTTAAAAAAAAAGAACATAATATTCT
This sequence comes from bacterium, assembly GCA_027318865.1. Lineage (GTDB taxonomy): Bacteria > SZUA-79 > SZUA-79 > Acidulodesulfobacterales > Acidulodesulfobacteraceae > Acidulodesulfobacterium_A. The sequence continues at coordinate 60,983 of DAHVOJ010000006.1, forward strand.
TTTGAATGATTTTGCAATAATAGATGCGGACAATGATGTTGATGCATCTATTATTGCAGTTAAATTAGCATCCGATAAAAAAGCCGATATAATAATAAAAGGCCATATTCATACAGATATATTAATGCATCAGCTTATCCGCACGGAAAGCGGCTTAAGGACAAACAGGTTTATTTCCCATATATTTTGTATGGAAATAAAGACTTATAAAAAATTAATATTTATAACCGATGCGGCTATTAATATTAATCCCGATATAGTTCAAAAAGCACAGATACTTCAAAACGCCATCGATATCTGCAAAATAATCGGCGTCAAACATCCTAAAGCGGCAATACTTTCGGCGGTGGAAACCGTTAACCCTAAGATAGCTTCTACTTTAGATGCCGCAATCATTTCAAAAATGGCTCAGAGAGGTCAGATAACGGGCGGCATAGTGGACGGACCCCTCGCTTTCGATAACGTAATTTCAAAAAAAGCGGCGGAAGAAAAAGGAATAAAAAGCGAAGTATCCGGCGATGCCGATATAATATTAGTTCCCAATATAGAATCCGGCAACATACTTTTTAAAGATTTAGAATATCTTGCGGGAGCGAAAGTGGCAGGAATAGTAACGGGGCTTAAAGTGCCGGTGGTGCTTACATCCAGGGCTGATAACGCCGAAGCGAGACTTTACTCGGCGGCGTTTGCTTCTATTGTTTCTGAAAATTATTCTAAATTTTTAGAATATAAAGCATGGATATAAAAATGCAAAAAGGAATCGACGATTTTATTAAAATGAAATTAAACGGCGAAAAAATCGTAATGATAACGGCTTACGATTTCGTTCAAGCCGGCATTGCTGAAGAGGCCGGCGTGGATATCGTATTAGTAGGCGATTCTCTTGCGACTACCGTTCAAGGAAAAGATAATACGATAAGCGTAACATTAGACGAAATGATTTACCATACTAAAATAGTAAGGGCAGGTTTAAAAAATACTTTTTTAGCATGCGATATGCCTTTTATGTCTTATCAGGTAAACTCCGAGCAGGCTTTAACAAATGCCGGCAGGATACTTAAGGAAGGAGGAGCAAACGCCGTTAAAATAGAAGGCGGCGCTAATATTGCGGATACGGTTAAAAAACTTATGGAAAGCGGTATTCCGGTAATAGGACATATAGGTCT
>DAHVOJ010000070.1 GCA_027318865.1 bacterium
TTTTATCTGCTTGCTATCGGAGCTTGGACTGGAGAGGCTATTATAAACGTAGTCGGCGGATATTTCGGACTTATTACCGCCGTTCTTGCATTTTACCTTGCGGCGGCAGAAAGCATCAATGAATCGTGGGGAAGCACGGTTCTGCCCGTATAACGGTTATTAATAAGCGCCTTAAAAGCAACCTGTTGCTTTCCGCTTTATCGCTTACCGTTTCCGCATAGTTAAGGTGCAGGAACTAAATTCCTGCACCGTCTCAAATACTAACAAATTAAAAATATGATATAATCTAAAAAGAATTGATATAATTAATAAAAATAAGCATATTATTAAAAAGGATTAAAAAAAACAGATGTGCCTTGCGATTCCTTCCAAAGTCATAGAAATAAAAGACGAAAGCACCGTTATAGTAGATACTATGGGTTCTAAAAGGCTCGTTTCTACGATGCTTCTGGAAGAGCCCGCAGTCATAGGCGATTATCTGCTCATACACGTCGGCTACGCAATGCAGAAAATAGACAAAAAAGAAGCGGCCGAAAGCCTTAATTTATTCAGGGAGATAGAAAACAAAACGGCGCAGTAGAAAAATATATTGCACTGCCTAAATTTAATAAAAATTTTAATGCACGCATCATTTAGTACATTCAACAATGGAATTATATTCCGATTTTAAAAGAAAAGACGACATAAGCAGACTGGCGTACGTTATAGATTCCGAAGTTAAAAAAACTATAAATATAATGGAAATATGCGGCGGACATACCCATTCCATTATGAAGTACGGATTACATACCATCCTTAAAGATAAAATAAATTTTCTTCATGGACCAGGGTGTCCCGTCTGCGTGATGCCCGTTAAAAGAATAGACGAGGCGATAGAAATTGCGGATTCGCCGGACGTTATACTTGCGGCATACGGCGATATGATGCGTGTTCCCGGAACCGATAGCTCTCTGATAAAAGAGCGCGCAAAAGGAAAAGATGTAAGGATGGTGTATTCCCCCCTTGATATTATAAAAATTGCCCTCGATAAAGCAAATAAAGATAAAAAAATAGTTTTTTTCGCTATAGGATTTGAAACGACGACCCCTATGACTGCGGCTCTTCTCGAAGAAGTTATATCGAGAGGCATAAATAATGTTTTGTTTCACGTCAACCATGTTCTCGTGCCTCCCCCCATAAACGCAATTTTAGATTCCGGCGATAATTTAATAGACGGCTTCATCTGTCCCGGACACGTCAGCGTTATGACAGGAAGCGGCATTTATAACGATATTCCGGATAAATACGGCAAGGCGGCAGTGATAGCCGGATTCGAGCCTTACGACATTTTAAGCGGAGTTCTTTTAATAGCAAGGCAGATTAACGAAAACAGGCCGGACGTCGAAATTGCGTATAAAAGGGCAGTCAAAGAAAACGGAAATATGAAAGCGCAGGCGCTTGTAAATAAATATTTTACTTTAAGAGACGAATTTGAATGGAGAGGGTTCGGTAATATTCCTAAAAGCGGTTTAAAATTAAGGGACGAATTTAAAGATTTCGACGCCGAATACGTTTTTAGCAAAGAATTAAAAGAGTTACGTTTAAAAACGGAATCGAGTCAAACCGGCAGAGAAAACGCCGCATGCAAATGCGGGGAAATATTAAAAGGCAAGTCCAAACCCGACGACTGCCCGCTGTTCGGGAAAGCATGCAATCCGGAAAATCCGGTAGGGGCATGTATGGTATCTTTTGAAGGCGCATGCGCCGCATATTATAAATACCGTAATTTTTAAGCAAATTAAGGTAGTAATTAATTTGAGTCCCAAATTTATTTTACTTTAGATTATATTGCTTACGGCGGTCTTTTCGCCGGCTAAGCCGCAAATAGCTTTAACATTAACTGTAACTTTTAGCTTTAACTGTAACTGCAACATTAACATTAAATTTAACTCAATGTCTTAAATATAAAAGCGAACTTAATACGAATTAACTAAGATTAGCTTTCAATTTATATTAATATTTATATTAATTAAATTAATCTAAAAATTAAACGCGGGACGATTATTACTATGGGTTACGCTTTAAGAAAAATATATCCAGACGATATCAATACCGGAATTTATACGTTTAAAGACTATCTTAAACTTCCAGAGGGAAGCCCTTACCAACTTATCTAAGGAGAATTAATAATGTATGGTAGAGGCCTCCGGAAATACCCTTAATATGGGAGACCAGTAAACAATCCTGCTTCCTATTTTAATTTCGCAGCCACTTGAATAATTTGTCAATTATATTTACAAATTATTTCAACCATTATATAATAGATATATTATGATAAAAAGAGAAGC
>DAHVOJ010000071.1 GCA_027318865.1 bacterium
TAAAGGTATTTTTTGCGCCCAGCAAATTTATTCTTTTTAATAGCTGCATCGATGATTCGGCTGTTTCTACATATTCTATTATGTTCGAGTATTTAATTTTTAAGCCTGCGGCGCCGGTTTTCTTATTAAAATGTTCTATTTCCGGAAATTCATGAAATTTCAGTCCTGCCCCGTTTTCGTCATTTTTGAAACTTTCCCTTAATTCGTTTAGCGTTCCTGAAATTAAAAAAGAAAATATCATTATTCCGTCGTCTTTCAATGAAAATTTGCATCTAGATAAAAAAGCATCTATATCGTTTAGCCAATGCAAAGTTATATTTGAAAATATAACGTCGAATTTATCGGCTTGCAGGGGCAAAAATTCCGCATCTCCGCAAATCAAGTAAGCGTTGTTAAATTCTTTTGCGGTTTTATTAATTTTTATTTTTGCTTCATTTAATAATCCTTTAGCTATATCTAATCCAAAGTAATTAAATTTGTCCTGTTTTAAGTTTTTTTTTACGGCATCGTAACCTTGAGCCGTTCCGCATCCTACGTCAAGAATATTAAGAAATCTTTCTTCGTAATTAAAATCTTTTATTGTCCGGGATATCATTTCCAAAGTCATATTATGATAAGAAGTGTAATTATCATAGTCTTTGGCATTCGAAAAATTTTTTTTAACTTTATTTTTATCTATCATATTAAATAATTAATTTATTAATTTAACCTTATCGGCTATATTTTCTAAAACGCTTTGAAAGATTGCCGCGTCTATAGCCAGATTTATTCCAAGCCGCAATATTGCGTTTTTTTTGGGAACGGCAGGATATCTCACGGCTTTAAGGTATATCCCGTCTTTTAAAAGCTCTTTTTCTATTAAAACGGCTTTTTCTTCTTCGCCTATTAATATAGGAATAATATGCGTCGATGAATTTAAGGTGTTTAACCCCGACTCATTTAAATACCGTCTTGCGGATTCAGAGTTCTTTTGCAATTTTAACACGATTTCGGGGTTTTCTTTTATAAGTTTTAAGGCGGCTAGAGCAGATGCGGCGGAAGATGGCGGAATACCCGTAGAAAATATGAAAGCCCTGCTAAAATTAACAAGATACTCTGTAATTAAGTTATTTGAAAGAACAAATGCCCCGTTTGAAGCAAGCGCCTTGCCTAACGTTCCTATTATTATGTCCGGTTTGACGTTGTGAAAATCGGAACTTCCGCCGCCGCTTTTTCCTATAGTTCCGGTAGCGTGCGCATCATCGACTATACCGACTGCGCCGTATTTTTCGGCTATATCTAAAATAGCCGGCAAATCCGGTATATCGCCGTCCATACTGAAGACCCCTTCCGTTATAACGAGTTTTATCGCGTAATCTCTGTGTCTGCCAAGTATGTTTTCGAGAGAATTCAAGTCGTTATGCTTATAACTCTTAAATTTTACGCCTGATGCTATAATTCCGTCAATAATCGAAGCATGAGAAAGTTCGTCAAAAATTATAGCCGTGTTTAAGGGGGATATGCTTGCCAGCGATCTTATAATTCCGGTATTCGCTTGATATCCGGAAGGGTATAAAATACAGTTTTCGTAACCGCCTTTAAATCTGCATAATTCTTTTTCGAGTTCAATGTGTATATCGGAATGACCGCATATTAAAAAAGAAGAGCCCGCTGAAGTTCCATATAAATCTATTGCATGTTTTGCGGCTGTCTTTATCTTTTCGTTTAAAGAAAGTCCAAGATAATCGTTTGTTGCAAGATTAACGGTTACGGTGTTATAATGAGAATCGAAGGAACCGGTTTCGGTTTTAAATCTTTCAATTTTTATATCGGGAATTTTTCTATAAAATCCCAATTTTTTGTTTTCTTCGATTTTTTTTGAAATTAGTTCGGATAATATAGACATATCTACTATCTATAATAGCATATTTATTTATTAAATTAAATAAAAACATAATGCCCAAAATTGCCGATAGAAATATTTAAAACTGTTTCGGTATATTATAAATTCTGCATAAACGGCGTGCGTTTATATC
>DAHVOJ010000072.1 GCA_027318865.1 bacterium
TATCCAATAATTATTTGAATCAGTAACGTCATATAATGAAAGATAACTACCGTTACCTACTATTTTAGTAGCCCATATGGTAGAGGGGCCGTCTGGGTAACCACCTGACTCCCAACATCCGCCGTCATACCATCCATAACCAGAAGCACAAGTCCATGACCACCCTGTTTGCGAGCCGGAAAGATTACAATATGGGATATTTATAGCGATACTATCCCCCGATTGAAAACCTTGACCGTTAATAGTTAATGTATTTCCGCTACCTGATACGGTTACAGATCCACCAGCTACGGTATTTAACTTAACGGGATTGGGAGAGTTATTGACGGAAATTGTGGCGATTTCGCATTGACCTATTGAATTGTCATAAACATAACCGGACGGACAAAAAGTTGATGTCGCCGCTTCCGTACAAGTTCCAGAAGATAAAGAATATCCTGTTGGACATTGCGGCGTAGATATACACTGTCCATTGCTAAAGCTTCCCACCGAACAAGTAGGCGTTGTAGTAGCCGTAGATAAGCAAGTTCCATTAGACTGCATAGTATATCCCGTAGGACAAGAATCTTGCGTTGTTAAAGTTTCGCTACATTCGCCCGTAGAACTATCGTAAGTATAATTAGTCGGACAGATAGGCGCAGCGGTGCATTGTCCGCTACCGTAAGTCGTCCCGCTCGGACAGGTAGGCGTAGCCGTAGTAGTCGTTACGCATTGTCCGGTAGAGCTGTTGTATGAAGTGCCTGACGGACAAGTTGCAGCAGTCGTATCGGTAGTTACGCATTCATTACTAGAACTGTTATAAGTAGAACCAGTTGGACAAGTGGACTGAGCGGTTAAAGTTTCAGAACATTCATTATTGATAAAAGTATAACCGCTCGGGCATACGGGCGGGGCAGTACATTCATTAAGTGAACTATTATATGTAGAATCTGATGGACATTGCGGCGTGTTGGTATTTTCGTTGCACTGCGTTTGTCCGGCGGGGCATAAATAAGCCGTGCCGGACGGATAAGTATTTCCGCTTTGACACTGTTCTAAATTAGCGCCGTCGGAACACAAATAACAGTTAGCGGTATCGCCGCCGCAATATTGATTCGCAAGATTGCCTTCCTGTCCGGTCGTAAGTTGAGTGGGCGGCTCTAC
>DAHVOJ010000073.1 GCA_027318865.1 bacterium
CCTGTATGCGTTTTTGTATTTTTCGGTTATTTTTGCCCGGCGGGATGTATAAGGTTAAACAGTCTTTCATTAAACTTATTCATTAAATCTATCTTTTCGTCAAGACGGTTAATATCGGCTTTAAGCTCATTTCTGAAAGAGTCTATCTTGTCGTCAAGAGCTGTAATTTTAATATCTATCTTTTCGTCAAGACGGTTAATATTGGCTTTAAGCTCGTTATTAACGGAACTTATCCTTTCTTCGAGAATGCCTATTTTATTCTTAATTTCTTTTAGGTCAGGAACGATAAGCTCCTGAATAACCTTTCTTACAGCATTTTCTTTAATACTTTCTGCGGACATTTTAAACCCCTAAATAAAATAAATTAACTAATAGTATTATTATACCAAAGTTTTTAAAAAATAATAAAGATTTTTCTTTTGGCGGCCAAGAAAAAATATTTAAAAATATTTTAAAAAAAACAATTTTAAAAAAAACACTTGACAAAACTTTAAAATACAGGTATCCTAAAATTATATTATGACTTATCTCGTTCTGTTATGTCGGCTCTGCCAAAACGAACGACTTCCGGCGATGCCATTTTCATTCTGAGTTATGAAAATGTTATCTTTATGATAATTAGCTTTATGCCGGACAATTCTTAACTCAGCGTAGTATCGGAGCAACGAAGGCAAGTTGGAGTATGGGCTTAATTTCGTCTCTCATATATTTATAAATTAGATTTTAAAATTTATAAATATACTTTTTTTATTCTACGGATACCCCTGCAAAACCTCTAATCACCAATACACAAAGAGACAGCTATTTTATTATAAAATAGGTAAAAAGCCCTGTCTATCCTTGCCGTCCGCACACGTTACGAAAAACAAATTTTACTAAATTAAAGCTCGGATTTTTTGATTCTTAAAAGAAAAATAAAAAATCCGTTCTAATGTTTTTGCTTTTTGCACTTAAAATTAAAAAGATTTAGTTCGTCGCCGTCGCAAGATTTTTAAGGTTTATCAACAAAATTCAATAACGGTTTCATGCTGTTGAATTTTGCGAAGCAGGCAAAATTAGATTTTTAAATAACAGTTTTAT
>DAHVOJ010000074.1 GCA_027318865.1 bacterium
ATTTTTATCTGTCTTAGTAATATATCCTTTAAATTTCTTTTTTGGAGTTTCTAAAACTATCTCCTGATTTTCATAAAAAAAATTATCGTAATCTTCCGCGCTATTCATTTATCGTCCGTCCGTTTTTATTTAATTTAATAGTTTTTAGTTTGATTCATAAGCTTTTACAGCCGAAGAAATTTTATTAAGCACCGCTATTTTTTCGCCGACGGTTTCTTTCATACCGCCCAGCATATTGATAATTTTTTTATCCGATTCTATAATATAAGATAATTTATTTTGCATATCGGTTTTATAAACATCTTCGTTTATGTTTTTAAATCCGCTTAAATCTAAATTTTTACAGCGTTTGTCGGATTTAAAAAACAGTTTCGTCAGCAAAACTTTTCTTTCGAATATTTTTTTTAAATTAACCGGATTTTCTCTTTTTTCGGATAAAATTAACATTATATAATTATTCAATATAATAATATTATCGGCAATTTTTAATTTCAATAAATTCATTTTTTTATTTATTTTTATTTATTTTTATTTGCTTATTAATTATAATAACTATTACAATTTTATAATATGATATAATATAAATCAACACAAAACGGAAAAATATGCAGAAAGTTAAAACCGACAAATTAAAAGCAGGGGACGTTCTGGCAAAAGATATAGTTTCCGAAAAAGGTATAACTGTTCTTAAAAAAGGAACGGAATTAACCGATAAATTTATAGAAAATATAAAAAAAATAAGCGGCGAATATTCTTCTCCCGAAGAAATGCATATATTTATAGAAGGAACCGGCCGCGACCGGGAAAAAGATAATAAAATTTCCGTAGAAAATAAAGAAAAAATGGAAAAAGAGATAGCGTCTTTAGAAAAAAGATTTAAAAATATAGAAGGTTATGAATATATGGAGGAAATAAAAGACGCAATTAAAAATCAGATAATTAAATTTTACGGCAAAACCCATAATTTCATTGAATGCATCAAATGAAAAAAATAGACAGCTTGGACAAGTTGATTGCTACCGTCAAAAAAACCGAAAATCTACCTACCCTCCCTAAAGTTTTAAC
>DAHVOJ010000075.1 GCA_027318865.1 bacterium
AAAGAGATAGAAAGGTTTATAAAACGTGAAATACCGAGGGTTATGTTCGACAGTTTCGTGCCTCCGGCAAATATTAATATGGCGGCGTCGCCTGATAAGGCGGTATCGCATAGAAATCATAATAATTACGACGGGCAGTTTAAAGGCAGGACGAGGACGGCGCAGGGTAAAACGCCCGGAAGGCAGAACCGTTTTAATACCGGTGCGGAAACCGACGGCTCTGAAGGTTCAAAAAATTTGTTCCGTTCTAAAAACAATTCATTAAAACCTTTAAATTCGTCTCGTTTTGGAAATCCCAAAAAGCAAAATTTTTCAAAAAATTATTTTTCTAAATCGGCTAAAGTCAAATAAATAGTCATTCCCGCGAAAGCGGGTACGGTTTAAAGCCGTCAGTATTTATACGACTCATCCAGATAAAAAATATCTAACGGTGAGTTAAGGTAGTATATTAAAAAAATGTTAGACAAAATTCGATTTATAAAATAAAATGTATTCTTTAAGAGATTAATAAAGAAGATAAATAAAGAAGATAAATAAGAGCGAATTAATCGGCAATACAATATATTTATTAATAATATAATAACAATAATAACACCCTTAGGAAAGCTAATGCCAATGATATGAAAATCAGGGTCGAACCGGAAATAAGCGGAAAGAAAGACGGCTATGATATAATAATCGACGCCGGAATTATAGGAGGAGTTTCCGCGGAAGAAATCGTTTCGGCGTTTAGTTCCGCCGCCGTAAATTTAAAAGCGGGGTTTTTAGCAGTAACATCCGAAACAGTCTATGGCTTATACGGAGATAAATTTTCGTCATTTCTTAAAAAATGCGGAATAGAAAATTTTGATTTCATAGTCCTTCCCGACGGAGAATCCACGAAGAGCCTTAAATATCTTGCCGGTATATACGACCGTCTTATAGATAACGGTATGGAAAGGTCGGATTATATAATAGCTTTCGGAGGCGGGGTTGTAGGCGACCTTGCGGGTTTTGCCGCGGCTACGTATCTAAGGGGAATTAAC
>DAHVOJ010000076.1 GCA_027318865.1 bacterium
AATCAAACGATGAAACACAAAAAAACGACGAAATATTAGGTTTAAAAAGAACGCACCTAAAAGACTGGCTGACGTCGTATCTCGCCTAAAAAAAGGTTTTAAAAAAGGTTACAGTTTATTTATTTGCTCACTCCCGACCGCGTTTAAGGGCGTAGTCATGCAATAATCGTGTTGTCGAAAAAAATGCCAGACTAATTTTCCGCAATCATGTTTTTATAAATTATTTATATTTTGGTACAGAAAATAAAATCTGACGCCTTTTTCGTTTCATACTCATACATCATACACATACATATTTGAAATTATCTATATAAATATTCTATATGTATGAAACTTTGATTACTTCTGTTAAATCATGCACATTTAAATTGCCTCAATAAAGTCGTGTCCTTCTAATGTATTCTGCAAACCCAAGCGGGAGAGAGCAAATAAATAAATCTTGTATAATATACATAATATCATTTAATATACATATTTATTTTAAGGTGTAAGGGAGGTGGGTGGGGATAATTAGGCTGCCGAAAATAATTAAAGCAGATTAAAATCTTACTTAGTTGAAAATTACTCCGCCTAATTGCTATAATGCATAACTTGATGAGATAAACGCAGCATTAACAATTAGCATTTAAAAATTTAAGTTTTGGCAGTAAAACGGCAGGTAGCAGAAAGTAATAAATCAAGAACTTATAAGTTCGTGTGTCAGCATTTTTCGCTACCGGCCGCATATTAAATAAAGCTCGAACAGTTGCCCGGGCTTATAAGCCCGAATCTTTGCAAGAATGAGTTTATTTAAAAATTGGAGGTGTTTATGGAAGAATCTTTTTTTGGAATCGATGTATCTAAAGCCGATTTGGATCTGTTCATTGTTCCGTCTAACAAAGCTTTAAAAACCACCAACGACGAAAAAGGCATAGGGGAAATAGTAAAAATAGCAAAAGAGCTAAAGCCTGCTTCTATCGTAGTAGAATCAACCGGAGTTTATCAGAACAATCTGGTTTTTTCTCTGGTAAAGGAAAAT
>DAHVOJ010000077.1 GCA_027318865.1 bacterium
TGATACTAATAAAAAGCAATTAAACAGCCGAAAAGTAGAATGGGTTGAATTAAGAAGCAATGACGGGTTCGAGAGATTTGATACGATATTAAAAAATTTGAAAATTCCTCATATAAAATTGCCAGACAATATTGATGAAAAATTAGAAATTGTATTTAAGGAAATTTTTAAATAAAGAATTTATGTTAAATATTTAAGTAATAAAATAAATTATTGATACTGTCAAGTTTTGGAGCTTTACAAAATATGATATAATTTTTACTAATTAACCAATAAAAATCAGGCTGACACGAAATATCTAACGCTCCAGGATAGGCTGAAATTTTTAACAATAATCAATTATTAATTTTTGATAACTCCTTTTCAATTTTTGACAACTGTAAATAAGTGGCTACTTTTATATACCATTTTGATTCATCGAAATGGTATATAAATCTGCCGCTCCAACGTCGCTTGTATTCAACTATGCCCATTCTAAAGTATGCAGGTGCAAATTCAGAATTAAGCTTAATAGCTTGTTAAAATTATATGCTGACATAATTAAATTACCTTTTTTATAATAAATTTTATACTGCACCCATTGTCAAGACATTTTTTTTAGTTTTCTTATTCCTTCTTATTCATATTTATTTATATAGTCTTTCAGGGGGGTCAGGGGGGATGTGCCCCCCGCATTTAACCCCTTTTATTCATGCCGCCTTTTCAAAATATTCGTTATAGACCTTTAGCGGCGGTTTATAGCCCAAAGACGAATGCAGCCTGTGGTTGTTATATTTATGGATATATTTTTCTATCCCTGCTCTTGCGTCTTTTAGCGTCTCATAACTCGAAGGATAGATGTTATCGTATTTAATAGTGCGCCAGAATCTTTCGATAAATATATTATCGATAGCACGGCCGGCTTATTAATTTTTATGGATTAGAATCTTAGGACTTATTCGG
>DAHVOJ010000078.1 GCA_027318865.1 bacterium
AAATGAATTCCGTGCGTATGTATTTTTTTTGCCGTAATGAATTTACCGTATTCTTTTAAAAAAGCGAACAGATAATCAATATTCTTTTTTTCTATTTTTTTACTATGAATTTCGGTAAAATATTCTAAATAAATTCTATCGTCTAGAGCGATATCATATCTTCCGTCTATTAGATAGTCTATAAGCCGCCCGGAACAACTTTCCGCGTTAAGAACTCCTTCGATAAATACTTCCGTGCTCAACACGAAAAGATATTTATCTATTTCTTTTTTGAGGCGTTTATAAAATTTGGCTAAATTATTCCTTTGAGTCATTGTTTATTGTGGTTTCTTTAATAGCCGATTCTCTTAAATCCCTTACCGCTTTTTTAATTTTTATAGATTGCCATGAATTGAGCGTTTCGTTTAAATTTTTCGGGTCAATCGGTATCATTAAAGCAACGGGCATTCCATTCTGCGTAACTATAATCTCTTGTTCTTCTTTAAGATCGTCGATTACTTTATTCGTATATAGTCTTAAATCGCGAGAAGGTACAAATTTCATAATTTAACTCTCCTCGTATATTATAAATTTTCTTTATATTACGCAAAATTTTAATTATAATTACTATAATAATAATGATAACATACAAATGTTACAGTTTTATGACGTTTATGTTAAATTTTTGTAATATTTAAAAATGAAGTCCTATTTTTCCCCGCAAAACTTATTGCAAATTCGTTCCTGACAGTTAAATTTTGAATCTTCCCGAGTATTGAACGTATATTTATCTTCTCTAAGTAGCCATGATTTTAAGTCGTCGTCAATGTTGCATTCAATAATATCCATAAGTTTTTTTTTAGACTCATGGTCTTTGATTTCAAAAAACAGTTCTATTCTTTTATCGAGATTTCTCGTCATTAAATCCGCAGTTGA
>DAHVOJ010000079.1 GCA_027318865.1 bacterium
GCCGAGCTTTACGACGTTACCACCAAAAGATTAAACGAGCAGGTGAGAAGGAATATCGAACGTTTTCCCGAAGATTTTATATTTCAACTTACTGATGAAGAATATAAAATCTTGAGGTCGCAAATTGCGACCTCAAATATTATTCACGGCGGCAGACGCTATATTCCTTATGCCTTTACCGAGCATGGCGCAATTATGGCGGCAACGATTCTTAACTCGCCCAAAGCGGTAGAAATGAGCATCTTCGTAGTAAGAGCATTCGTAAAGTTGAGAGAGATTATTTCCGGCAATAAAGAACTTGCCCTCAAATTAAACGAACTTGAGAATAAATACGAAAAACACGATAAAGATATAAAGGCGATAATAGACGCTATACGGCAATTGATGACCCCGCCGGAAAAAACAAAAAGGAAAATAGGTTTCACGGAATAAAGAGGATAGTCTATATTGTTTTAATGGAACAAGACGGCAAGACAAAGGCAAGACAAAAAGATATAGCATTATCAAGGCTTGTCTTACCGTCTTATCCTGTCTTATCTATTTTTTGAAATTTATAAATAAATTATTTTTTATTTTTTTTAAAACCTTTTTTAAAAAAATTTATAAAATTTTTAAAAAAACTGTCACACGACTGTCACACAAAATATCCGAATGTATAGAATATATGGAAAATATCATAATATCTATAATGCCCTAAAAGCGTTAATAAATCTATAAGTGAAGGTAGAAAGCCCATCTCGTTAATTTTAATGTTTTTCTTTGACACGGTAGGGGTCGGCGGTTCGAGACCGCCCGTGCCTACCAGTTAAAACCGCAGTAAATAAGCCTTTCCAGACTACCTTAAGCAATTTTATATTGAT
>DAHVOJ010000007.1 GCA_027318865.1 bacterium
AAACCGTTCCGCTATGCGAAAGACTTAAATTTTTGGCGATACATTCCGCCAATCTCGACGAGTTTTTCATGATAAGAGTGGCGGGATTGAAGGATTTGGTATCGGCAGGTTACAAAGAAAAAGATATATCCGGTTTTACTCCGCCTGTAATATTAAACGAAATTTCCATTAGAGTTCATAAGCAGGACGAAAAAAGCGCTTCGATTTTTAACGCTCTCGCCTCCGAACTTATCAATCTTAAGATTTTTATATTTCCGTTAGAGCCTTTCGATATGGAAATCTTAGACGAAATATTCGATACGGAAATATCGCCGGTAATTACTCCCGTTATGATTTCCGAAATAGAAAAAATACCGTTTATTTTTAATTTAAAATTATGTTTTTTCGTAGAATTAGAAATCGAAAACAGAGTATTTGATGCCTTGATTATTCTTCCAGAAAACGTAAAGAAGGTTTATAAAGTCAAAAAATCTAAAAAATCATATTATTTTACTCCGGAAAACATTATAGAAAGGTATATAGATAAAATATTTCCGGGTTACGCCGTAAAGGATTATTTTTTATTCAGGGTAACAAGAAACGCCGATTTGCCTATAAAACACGAGGACGTGGAGGACCTTCTGTCCGCGATAGAAGAAAACATTTCGGCAAGAAAGTGGAGCAACATCGTAAGAGTCGAAATAGACAGAGAAATTACCGACGCTTTAACGAATAAAATAAAACATTATCTAAGTATAAACGGGGATTATGAAGATAAAGATATATATATAACGAACCGCCCCCTTAATCTGTCGTTCCTGTTTAATATTAAAGAAGAAAGCAGGGGTCTATATTACAAGCCCTTCAAACCGGCAATCCCGGATTACCTGAAAAATAAAAGTATTTTCGCTCTCGCAAAAAAGAAAGATATTCTGCTTTTCAGACCGTGCAACGATTTTAAAATTATATCTAAGTGGATTTCCGAGGCAGGAAACGATAAAAACGTGCTTTCGATAAAGATGACTTTATACAGGACGGATAAAAACTCCAAAATAGTTGAAGCGCTGGCAAATGCGGCATTAAAAGGAAAGCACGTATGTGCGGTAGTGGAACTCAAAGCGAGGTTTGACGAAGAGAAAAACGTAAAATGGGCCAAGAAACTGGAAGAGGCTGGATGCATCGTGACTTACGGTTTTTCCGATAAAAAAATACATGCGAAAATATTTCTTGCGACAAGAAAAGAAGAAGGTAAAATCGTAAGATACGCCCATATTTCTACCGGTAACTACAACGAATATACCGCAAATATTTATACGGATATCGATTATATTACCGCGGAAGAAGAGGCATGTTCGGAGATATCCAATATGTTCAATTATATGACGGGCTACTCCGACATATTTAAATGGAGCAGAATAAAGTTAGCCCCCGTAAATCTGAGGCGAACGCTCGCCGAGCTGTTCGATTTTGAAATAAGCGAGGCTAAAGCCGGAAGACGCGCCGAAATAATAATCAAGGTAAATTCGGCATTCGACGGCGAAACGACCGATAAGATTTACTCGGCGGGGGCGGAAGGGGCGTCGGTAAAAATGATAATAAGGGGTGTCTGCTCAATAAAACCCGGAATAAAAGGTTTAAGCGAAAATATAGAGATAAAAAGCATAATAGGAAGGTTTTTAGAACATGCAAGGATATACTATTTTTATAACGGCGGAAAAGAAAAAGTCTTTATTTCGACGGCGGATTTAATGACGAGAAATCTCGATAAAAGGATAGAACTGTTTTTTGAAATAAAGGATACAGAATCCAAAAAAAAGCTTATAAATATTCTGGAATGTAACATCAGCGACAACTTAAAATCCTGGCATCTTAATGATGAAATATATACCGTGACGAAGCCAAGCGATTTAAAATACAACTGCCAGGAGAGAATATGCTCGAAGTTTGAAAGATAGAAAAGGCAATAATATAAAAATAATATAAGAATATTTGACAATTTTAATATATTATCCTACTTTTTTGACCTAAGCCAAAATTTTACCGTAATATTTTTTATTTAAGCAGAAATTTTATAATTTAAATAATATATCATGTTGCAAAAATTTAACATAAACGTCATAAAACCGTAACATTCGTTTGATACAATGTTTATAGTTAATAAATATTTTATGTGATGCTTAAAATAGACCGTGTCCCAAACACTTATTTAACTTCAAAAATATAAAACAAACAAAATTAAAATTAATTTTGTTTAAGTTTCACTAAAATTTTTATATATGCATTAATAAGAACATGCTAAAATTACCTAAAAAATTACCGGCTTGCAAGAATTTAGTTTTCAGGGCGGTTACTTACGGTTTAATTTTTTCGGGGATTTTTATGGCGGTTTTGTTTTATATGCATAGCAGAGGGATAAGCGTAAACAACCCTGCTTATGCGCTATTCGTTATAATTCTTCCATTTTTTATAGGATTATTGCTGTCATTTCTCATTTCTCATTCCATTAAAGACGACATCGAAGATGTTTTTTCGATAGTAGACGAAATAACCTCGATAAAAAATATAAGCGAAATTAAAAACAGCATAATCTCCAGAAAATACTATAATCAGGAAGTAAGCGAACTGCATTACGGCGTAGAAAAATTATTGTCGAAAATACAAGAGATAACTGTCGATAAAAATATTTTCGAATTCGAAATAAATCTGCTTGAAAAATTTATTATCACGTCCGACCTTGTTTTAAACTGGAAAAGCAGTGTTTTTTATATTTTGCGCGAATTCAATAAAGCGATAAACGTATATAACATATTTACGGTTTTCGTTAATGAATCGGTTCTTGAAATTAATGTTTTCTGGAACGACCCGCCGTCCGAAGAGGCAAAAGAATCGTTCAATATGCTAATAAAAAAAAGAATAATCGAAAACGACGAAAAATTTAAAGAATATGCGCAGAATCTTGAGCAGATAGTTATTACGCACGAGGTTTCCTTTTGCGATTGGGATATTGCCGCTTCCGAAGGCGGTTCCTTAAAAATTATAGATACCGGCGATTGCGGCCCGTCTTATAACCTTAACGGCGGCGTGGACGGGCATGGCGGTTTATTGCTTCAGACGAAGGAAATTATGCTTAATGCGCCGCAGGTTAACGGAATAGTCGGAATAGGCATCCAGTCGGGCGGCCAAAATTCGGCAAAAATGTTAGTTATTAACGCCATACTGACGTCTCTGATAAACGTCATAGGTTCCGCAAAAGCTATATATAAATACACTCAGGACCTCGAATTTTACGCAACAAGGGACGGACTTACGAAATTATATAACCAGAGGGTGTTTCTGGAGTTTTTAAGCAATGCGGTTCACAGGGCAAAAAGAAATAACGGCATTTTTGCATTTGTTCTTATCGATTTGGATAATTTTAAATCGATTAACGACAATTACGGGCATAAAATTGGAGATAAGATATTACAAGGCATTGCAGAAATTTTGTCCCAAAATAAAAGGGGCGAAGATATTCTTGCAAGATACGGCGGCGACGAATTTGTTATGATTCTTCAGGATGCTTCCGAAGAAGACACTTATAAGATTATGGAAAGGATAAGGCAAAAAATCTTTTCGTTTGAGTTGATAGACACAGTTTCAGGCGATAACGTTAAAATTACAGCTTCCATAGGTATATCCGGTTTCCCCAACTCTGCTTCTAACGAAGACGACCTGTTTATACTTGCGGATAACATGATGTATAAAGCAAAAATGTCGGGGAAAAACGCCGTCCATATTTTTCAAGAAAATGATTTTAAATTAATTTTAAAAGAAATTAACGAAAAAAAGGGTATAATTATGAACGCTATTAAAAACAACCTTATATTGCCATATTTTCAGCCTATAAAAGCCCTTAGCGACGGAGAATCGCAAAGCGATATATGCTTTAACGAACTTCTCATGAGGATAAATATAAACGGAAATATAATTACGGCGGGAGAATTTATAGAAACCGCCGAAAATATGGGCGTCGCTCACAATATGGACTTATTGCTTATAGAAAAAGCTTTCAAAAAAATTAGCGATGAAAATTACAGCGGGTCTATTTTTATCAATATATCGCCGAAATCGGTGATAATTTCCGATTATATAAATTCCGTTAAAGGCTGCGCTTTAAAATACGGCATAAATCCGCAAAATATCGTGCTTGAAATAACGGAAAGAGATACCGTAAAAAATATATCTCTTTTAGAAAAATTCGTTTACAATCTGAAATTCGAAGGTTTCAAGTTTGCAATAGACGATTTCGGCTCAGGTTATAATTCGTTCTTATACTTAAAATATCTGCCGGTCGATTTTATTAAAATAGACGGCGAATTCTCAAGAGGCATAGTTAAGGCCGGAAAAAAAATAGATAGAGCGGTTATTATGAGCCTCGTCACCATAGCAAAAGAGTTAAACATTAAGACTATAGCCGAATACATAGAGTCCGCCGAAATATTAAAAGCGGTAAAAGAGCTTGGAGTCGATTTTGCGCAGGGTTTTTATATAGGTCGTCCTTCAGGCGATTTACCGAAATCTAAATGTTACAAAAATTTAACATAAACGTCATAAAACCGTAACGTTAGTTTGATACAATGTACATAATCAATAGATACGCTATATTAAAATAAAAAACAAGAGAAATAAGGAAGCGGTGCAGATGGAAAGCAACGATTTTTTTGATAATCTTGTTAAAAATGCGAGCCAGAACGTAGTTTTAATGAGGTCGAGATTTCTAAATATTATAAAAAAACAGATAAAATCTTCTAATTCTAAGCGCTGCGTTATGAATGTAAAATGCGGGTGCAACGAAAATAATTTCGATGTTCTTGTTACGGAGGAAGACGTAGAAAGGGTTTACGACAGGTTTGCCAAAAGATGTCCTGCCTGCGGAGAAAATATAAAAATTAATTTCGATTTTAAAAAATAGAAAGATATTGCGAATACCCCTAATCACGATATAGAATGTCATGTTAATTTTAATTTAATTAATTTTAATTTAAGAGGAGGAATTATTAATGGAATCTGCTAAAGATTTAAGAAACAGCCTGCTTAATAAGGTTGACGACGTTGACCTTGTCAGGCATCATTTCAGGACTATGTTTACGGCTGGAATGGGTTTTTTTACGGATGCTTACGACCTTTTCATAATCGGGGTCGTTATTGCTCTGCTTACCCCGATATGGCATCTCACGACGTCGGAAATTGCAATACTTGGAAGTTCGTCTTTAATTGCGGCGGCGCTTGGGGCATATATTTTTGGAAGGGTTTCGGATATTTTCGGGAGAAAAGCTATTTACGGCTTGGAAGTTTTAATCTTAACGATAGGCGCGATAGGTTCCGCTTTTTCGCAGGATATTACCCAGCTTATAATATGGAGGATAGTTTTAGGTATCGGAATCGGCGGCGACTATCCGATAAGCGCGATAATAATGAGCGAATATTCGAACAGAAAGGACAGGGGAAAATTAGTTTCAATGGTTTTTTCTCTTCAGGGCATAGGGCTTATCGTCGGGCCGATGGCGGCGGTTCTTATTTTAATGCTTGGAGTTCCGCACGATACGGCTTGGAGAATATTGCTCGGCTTAGGCGCCATACCCGCCGCAAGCGTAATTTATCTAAGAAGAAAGATTAAAGAAACGCCTTATTTCAGCCTCGATGCAAAAGGGGACGTTTCCGGCGCCGTTGCCGCAATTAACGACATAACGGGAACAAATATTAAAGCAGACAAAAATACGCCGTCTAATTCGGCGGATAGCAATGGAAGCGGCGTCAATGTTAAATTAAAAGCAAGATGGTACGATATGTTTAAATATCCGAATAATTTAAGGCTTCTTGGAACGGCAGGTTCGTGGTTTTTATTAGACTGGGCTTTTTACGGGAACTCGATAAGCTGGCCGCTCGTTATGAAATCGGTTATGCCGCATGCGACTTTTATACAAGGTCTTGCTCTATCCACAATAGTATTTATAGTTTTTGCCGCCCCTTTTTACTGGATAGCTGCATTTAGTATAGATAAGCTCGGCAGGAAATTTATTCAGATTGTCGGGTTTGTCGGTATGGCGGTTGCCTATCTTATCATTTCTCTGACGAGTTTCGGAGGATATGAACTTATCCCGGCAATGTTTGTGCTGGTATTCGGCATGAGCTATATATTTACGGAATTTGGACCAAACGTTACGACTTTCGTATATCCGTCGGAAGTATTCCCGACTCCTATAAGAGGAATGGGCGACGGTATTTCTGCCGGAACCGGAAAGGTAGGCGCATTTTTGGGGACGATGCTTTTTCCTTTTCTTATGGTTGCTTTTAAAGTCAAAGGAACATTTTTGATTCTTGCCGTTGTTGCTATTCTGGGGGCAATACTTACGTCTTTTGCCCTGCCGGAGACGAAAGAAATGTCTTTAAGAAATATAGTAGAAGAAGGGAAATATATCGAAGAAGACAACTTGTCGGCGACGGCATCGGTCGCGTCACATAAAGCGTGATGTTGAGATATAATAATACACTCTGGAGTTAATTTATAAATATAAGCAATAAATTTCAACAATATGAAATATTCTAAGGCGGATACGCATATACATACAAGTTACAGCGACGGGAATAATTCTCCGGAGGATATCGTCCTTGCGGCGGCTGGAAAACTCGACGTAATAGCCGTAACCGACCACAACAGGATTAAAGGGGCTTTTAAAGCAAAAGAATATGCCTTAAAAAATAGTTTTCTCGAAGTCGACGTTATTATCGGGGAAGAGATATCTACTAAAAACGGTCATATAATAGGTCTTTTTTTAGAAAAAAAGATAATCCCGGGCAAAACGGCTCAGGAAACGATAGGCGAAATACATTCGCAAGGGGGGCTGGCAGTGGCCCCCCATCCGTATTATTTCGTTTCTTATGCGGAAAAAGGCTACGCGCCTATAAGAAAGCTTTTATCCGAACTTGATTTCGACGCGGTAGAAGTTATTAATAATTCCAGCACTTTTTCGATTTTTTCCAATGCGGCCGCTTCCCTTGCAAACGTATCCATAGGACTTCCTCAGCTCGGCGTGAGCGACGCGCACAGAAGCGATTTTATAGGCAAAGGTTATACCGGTTTTTACGGAAAAACAGCATTAGATTTAAGGTCGCAGATAAAGGAAAAGAAAACCACCGCTCATTTCAACCGATACTCCCTGCAGGAGTTTAAACTTAACACCATCCAGTCCGCAAAATCTTTTTACTTTTATTTCTACGGAAATAAGGACGGCGGCAAAGACGCCGTTTAAGAGATATTAATGAAACGGTTTAAATTTAACACGTTTTAAGCCTTATCTTTATCGCCGTATTTATCTTTTAAATATTTTTTTAGGCCACATTTTTTTTAAAAATGGGTAAAATAAAATCCAGTAACCGAAAAAGTTTTAGATCGTTATATTTATTTTGAGGTTTTATAACCTACCCTCCCGCATAAACATAACGAGGCGGATTTATCCCCATCCCTTCGTATAATTCAATCTGCTTTGAGGTCATCTCTCCAATGCGCAACCCATGCCCGGGCTGTTCATAACATTCGATTACGTCGAACTCGTCTAAAAGCTCCTGCATGGTATACCTTTTAAAGAGGTTTTTCTCTTCCATTTTCTTCTTTATATAGGAAAGATATATTAATGCGACGAACTCCACGAATATCTTCCCCTCAAGGCTTTCTTCGGAAGAGACGAGGGTTCTTCTGAAATTAAGCCTTTCTTTCAGATTGCCGAAGCTTTTTTCGATAAGGTCCTTGTTGCGGTAAACTTCAAGGGCAGGAATAGATTCCTTCACAATATTGCTCAGAAGCGCAAAATATCCGAAGAGGCTTTTCGCCTTGTCTATTGCGTCCTGTTTTACATCCGCCCTGATTCCCCGTTTCGGGGTGTCCTTTATTTCGAAATACGTATCGTAGAGCCTTTCATGCTCAGTTCTTCTTCCATGGAGCAGTTCCTCTTTTAAGGCTATAATCTTCCGATTAAACGCCCTTTCGTCGTCTGTCGCCTTTTCCGGGTTATAGTATATATGCATGTACATCCTGCGTTCGGTACTAACGGTATCCCCCTTGTATGGACGTTTCATCTCGTAATCCCATTTTATCGGCGCGGTTAAGGAGTAAAGGTCGTATTTTTCGGAGTAGCGCCTTATGTCGCGCATGGAGCTTTTAATACTGTTAATTCCGTCTCTTACGTAGTTTAAAGAACGTTTTGCCCCGATTATGAATTTCCGGCGGTCATGAAAGAGGGCGTTAATGTTCTCCTTAGTGGAAAACCCCCTGTCCATGACGAGGCTGACATCGTCGTATCCCAAGAAACGCATGTCGGATAAGAGGTTCTTAACGGTTTTTGAGTCGGCAATGTTACCGGGAAGCTTCCTGTAATAAAACGGAAGACCGGACTTTTCTCCGAAAAGGAGAGCCAGGTTTATCTGGGGCAGGTTGTCGTTATCCCTGTTGTGTCCGTATCTTACCTCTTTTAAGAGTTCGGACCAGCTCGAAACGGAAGTCGTGTCGTATGCCCAGAATTCTTTCTCCCGCCTCCTTTTTCCCTGAAAGCCGAAGAACCTTTCCTTCGCCTCTTCCGAAACGGAGGCGAAGAGTTCGGAGCTTCTCTGGGAGGATACGACTTTTCCGTAAGGGTGCCGATGCATATTAGACCATCTGGGAAACCGGTATAAAGGGTTTTTGTCCTCAAGGATGAGATAGTAGGCTACGGAAAGTATTCTCTTCCACGTATCGGGAAAACATTTCTTTAAGTCCTCCGTAATGCCGGTAAGTTTCCCTATCTCGTCGAACAAATAGGTCGCTCCGTAATAGGAGCGGTTTATACCGGTTATGGGGATAGTACCCGGTTTAGATTTAATGGAAGCTTCCGCCTTAGGCTCTTTTCTTCTGGTGGAAACAATCTGTCCGGCTGCGTCCACTCTTCCTATAAGCCTTCGTTTGGCCCTTGACTGCTGTTTTTCCTTGTCCCAGAAAGAAACGGACTCGTATGCGTAGGTAATACCCGTGCGCTTATCCTTCTGGTGAATTATCGCCGGCATTTTAATCACCTCCTCGTTATGTTTAGCATATAACATAACGAGGTATAAGTCAAGGAAAAAATGATGAAAGCGCCGATATTTATTATATTTTTTTATATTCATCGTTACGATTTAGCGGGAGGATAGGTTATAAATAACCTGAATACTTTTATAATTCTATCTGCAGGAATAATTTTAAACAGCGCCGCTATCTCGTTCAAATCCCCATAAATTAATACATGTTCTATTATTATTCTGTCGGGCAATATTGAATCATTCTTGCTGTAAGACCAGAAATTGTCTCGGTTAATTTCAGGCGGCAAATCTTTGAGATTTAGGTATAGTTCATCTTTATCTAATATTTTAGAATTTTTTATCAGTATTTTTCGCGTAATACTTTTATCATGTTTTTCAACGCTCTTAGATAATGCGCCCATAATAAATATCCTCGTAAAAATCTTTATTCCATTATAGCATAGCCGGAAGATAAATTTCTACAAATTGAATAAATTCTAAATATTTGATAAAGTAAAACTATGGCAATGGTGATATGCTGTTTAAAAACGGTTTAAATATTAAGGATAATAAAGTTTTATGGCAAATATTCTTATAGCTACGGGCAATTTCCACAAGTTTCAAGAAATTGAAGCTATAATGGGGAAAGTTTCGAGATTGAATTTTAATTTAGTTTATTTGGATAAAAGTTATCGGGTTGAGATAGTCGAGGACCGCGAAACATACGAAGATAACGCAAAAACTAAGGCTGAGGGCTACCTGAAATTTTTGGAAGAAAATCCGGAGTTAAGGACAGAATTAAATCTCGATTTTATAATCAGCGAGGATTCGGGGCTTGAGGTAGAATGTTTGGGAGGCGCCCCCGGCCTTTTTACGGCAAGATATGCGGGAGAAAATGCCCCCGATATTGCGAACATAGAGAAACTTCTTAACGGCATGAGTTTAAAAACGGAATGCGCGAAAAACAGGCGCGCTAAATTCGTTTGTCATGCTTGTCTTTACGATATTAAAAAAAATAGTTTCGAGTATTTTTACGGAGAATTAAAAGGTTTAATTGCGGAAGAAATAAGCGGAACGAAAGGTTTCGGCTACGACCCCGTTTTTATCGTGCCGGAGTTTAATAAAACGGCGGCGCAGATAGGCGCGGAGGAAAAAAACGCAATATCGCACAGGGCGGTTGCTTTCGGAAAAGTTGCCGAGGCGATAAAATTAATAAAATAAGCACGGCGGCAGAATTCAATTCTGTTACCGTCACAAATTGGGAGCATTAGCGGCGGTAGAATATTTATCGAACTATATGGATAAAAAACTTATAAATGAATTTGAAATATTGCTGGGAAAAGATAGGGTTCTGTCGGAAACCGAGGAACTTTTGTGTTATTCCTACGACGCAACGTCTAAGGATTTTATGCCGGACGCCGTCGTATTTCCGCTTAACGCGGAAGAAATATCTAAAATCGTAAAATTGTGTTTAAAATATAATAATACTCCTATCGTCGGAAGGGGTTCCGGAAGCGGATTTTCGGGCGGGAGTCTGCCGTTAAAAGGCGGCGTCGTGGTTTCGTTTACGAAAATGAACAGGATTCTGGAATTAGACGAAGAGAATATGTTTGTTACCGTCGAACCAGGGATAATAAACGCCGACCTTAAGTCTTACCTTTCCGAAAAGGGATACTTTTATCCGCCCGACCCCGCAAGCTACGAGTTTTCGACGATAGGCGGCAACGTCGCCGAATGTTCGGGCGGACCTTCCGCCGTAAAATACGGAGTTACCAAAGATTACGTCGCGGCGCTTGAAGTTATAACCGGAGAAGGCGAAATTATCGATACCGGCTCAAAAACCGTCAAAAACGTTTCGGGATATAATCTTACCCAGCTTTTTACGGGTTCCGAAGGTACTCTCGGTCTTTTTTCCAAAATTACGCTTAAAATTTTATCCAAACCGGAAGCAAATTCGCTGATTTTAGTATCGTTCGACGATATTAATAGCGGATTTAACGCCGCTATTTCTCTTTTGAAACTGAGAAACAGACCTTCTATGCTCGAATTTATGGACAAATCTTCTATCGAATCCGTTAAGGGATATTTTAAAAGCGATATAATAAAAATAGAAGGGAATTTTTTGTTTATCGTAGAAGCCGACGGTTCTCAAGAAGAGGTCGATAAATTCATAAGAGAATATGAAAAAATATTGAAAGAATTTTCGCCTATTTTTCTTTTTGCTTCAGGAAAAGACGAGGATAAAAAAGTTATAATGGATGCGAGGAAAGCCATATCTCCCTCTTTAAGGAAATACGGCGACCTTAAAATAAACAACGATATTGCCGTTCCTATAAATAAAATTCCCGAGATGCTTTCGTTTTTAGAAGAAACTTCGCGAAAATACGATATCCCCATTATAAATTTTGGGCATTTCGGGGACGGCAACATTCACGTAAATATTATGCTGGATAAAAACAACGGCGGAATGGTTCAAAAAGGCGAAAGGGCAAAATACGATATCCTTAAAAAGACCGTCGAACTGGGCGGAAGCTTGTCGGGCGAACACGGTATAGGACTCGAAAAGAAAGAGTTTATGAAATTAAAATACGGCGATTATTATATGAACGTGTTAAAAAATATTAAAAAGGCGTTTGACCCTCAAAATATTATAAACCCCGGAAAGATATTTTAGTCCGTCCGCTATGGATAAATCCTCAAGGAGTTTACCGATTGAAAGACAAAGATAAATATGCAGAAGAGCATAATTCAACCTATCTTAATTGCGTTCATTGCGGCAAGTGTCTGCCCGTCTGCCCGTCTTATAGTATCGGCTTAAACGAGTTTTTCAGCCCGAGAGGCAGGGTGCGTTTAATTTTGACCGATAACGCCGACGAACTTCCTTTGAGAGCGTCGAAGGTTGCAGAATCGATGTCCGCCTGTCTTTTATGCGTAAGATGCGTTAAAATATGCCCTAACGACGTAAAAATAGACGAATTGGTAATAGATGAAAAAATAAAGCTGAACGAATCGGCGGACAGAGCTTTTTCAATTGAAAAAATTGCATTAAAAGCGCTTAAAAACAAAAGAAAAGTTTTATTAAAATCCGCCTTAAAAATTGCAAATATTCCGGTAATAGAAAAACTGGCCGGCAGGTATGCGCCTCATCCTGAAGGAAAATCTTTCATCGCAGATAGAGACCTTATATTTAATGCCGATACCGCCGTTACGCAATCCCCGTCAGGTAACCACCCCGCCTTACGGGCGTCCCTCCTTGAAAGGAGGGGAGTTATAGGAGAATCTATAGATACTTCGTTGGAAAACCCGCGTTCCCTACTTCTTAAGAAGGAGGAAGTTATAAGGCAATCAGCCGATGAGAGCGGCAGAAACGTTTTTAAAGCCGGTTATTTCAGCGGCTGTGTTTTCAACGGCATATATCCCCAAATATCTACCTGTACCGTAACTTCCCTGACGGAAAACGGCATCGAGGTTTTTGTTCCGAAAATGCAGGGCTGCTGCGGACTGCCGTTTATTTCGAGCGGCGACGTAAAATCGTTTAGAGAGCTTGCCTTAAATAACGCAAGGGCTTTTAAAGATAAGAATCTGGATTATATAGTAACGTCCTGCGCGTCATGTTCGTATTCGATAAATAAACTTTATACTTTATATTTTAACGAAAACGACGAAAATTATCCGGAAATTTTAAATTTTTCTAAAAAATTAATGAATATATGGTCTTTTTTTAAGGAACTTGAAAAAAGCGGCATCGAAATAAAAAAAGGAAAATTAAAAAAAGAAACTGAAGCGGTATTTCATATTCCATGTCATCTTTCAAATATGCCGGAGTTCAGGCCGTCGTCCGCTAACGAGAATTTAATCGGCGAGGCGGGGTTCATCGCCGATAAAATTATAGGATTGAAATTGAAGCCCTTGAAATACAATTATTGCTGCGGCAACGGCGGCATGTTTAATATAAGGCATTATGATTTATCTAAAGAAATTACGAAGCGCAAGTTCGAGGAAATTAAAGAAGCGTCCCCGCAGGAAATATTGACGTCATGTTCGGGATGTATATTTTCGTTGAAAGACCAGAAAGGAATTTTAGAGAAAAACGAAACGATGCCGGTTAATCATTTAATAAGTCTTTACGCCGGCAGTTTGCAAGGTAAGGTGCGATATGACTGCATAACGTCGGATTTATCAAATGATTCTAAAGCCGGGATTGTTATATAGAAATGGTCGATTAATGCGGTGACGGCGGAAACGACAGCGGGTTAACAAGCATAGTTATAGCATTATTAACTTTTTTTATTTCTACCGGAAGCGTTCCGGCGAATTCGCCGTCGCATTGATAATATATAAATTTGTTTTCTGACGGGTTGGAGGAAGTTATAATCATCTTGTCCGCTTTTGCGTAAAAGTCGGGGTTGTTCGAGTATCTTTTGTAAAAAGTCAACGATTTTAATATGGAAAAGACGACGTCCATTCTTCCGGCCGCGTTTTTCACCAATCTTATATTAAATTGTTTGTTTAAAGGCGAATTGCAGGGAAATACTTTAAACGGTCCGCCGTAATATCGTATATTGGAAACGATAATTTCTTTTGCGCAGGTAACTTTTTTAGTTTTCTCTGTATTACCCGCAGTATCATCCGCAACATTAATATTTTCTAAGCATAAATCATAAAATTTATAATTTTTTGTCAGCTTTATTATGTTAAATATGTAGCTTATATATTTTATTGAATTATTATATATTCTTCTTTTATTATTTCTTATTTTTTCTTCCATATTTTTAACGATAAAAGCATCGAATCCTATTCCCGTCATAGCGAAAAAAAATCTATCGTTAGCTTGACCTAAGTTTATTTTAACGGGTTTATATTTATAAATAATTTCGTCAAGCGCTTTCTTGAGGATATAAGGCGTTTTGTTTTCCAAAGCAAAAAGATTAACCGTCCCCATAGGCAAGTGGGCGATAGGAATGTTAGAATATACTAAGTTATTTATAACGTGATTTAAACTTCCGTCGCCGCCCGCCACTAAAACGGCGTCGTAAAAATTTTCTATGTTATCTTTTTCTATGCTATTTTCTATTATATTCAGGATACCTGCAGATATATTTTTATATTTGAAAAAATTTAATATATAGGCAAGCTTTTTTTCGGAAAAACGTCCCGATTTATGGTTATAAATAATCAATACTCTTTTTAAAATCATTATTGATTAATTTTAGTAAATATTTGAACTATTTGCAAATGGTTAAAGGTTTTACCAATAAAAATCGGCAAAACCGTTAAATCGGTAAATTTGACTTTATCGCAATGCTCTATTATAATGTAAATGAGTTAAAATAATAGTTAAATAATATATATAATGCAGGAGCTTGTATGCACCATACCAATACAAACATTTTTAATAAAAAAGTATATATACCTTATATGTCCGATGCCGCTTATGCTTTAAGCGCCGCATTCAGAAGATGCGGAATAGATTCCGCGGTTATGGACGAACCTGATGAATCTACCCTCGATTTTGGACTTAAATTTACGAACGGTAATGAATGCATGCCGTGTTTTGTAACCACCGGAGATATTATCAAAGTTATAGAAAAGCCGGATTTCGATGCAAAAAAATCGGCTTTTTTTATGCCTACTTCTCCCGGTCCCTGTAAATTTGGCCAATACAACAGGCTTCATGAAATGGTCTTAGATAATCTCGGTTATAACGAAGTAGAGTTTTTGGTACCGAGCGCAAAAAAATCATATACGGATTTTATAGGGGATAAAGCTACCCTTTTCAGAAGGATTGCATGGCAAGGATGCGTTGCCGTGGATACTTTAGAAAAGGCCCTTTACAGGGTTAGACCTTATGAAATTACTGAAGGAGATGCTGTTGCCGTCTATAAAGAATGTATAAATTTAGTGGTCGATGCAACGGAAAGCGGTAAAGATATTTACGATACGATGGAAATATGCGCTAAAAAGTTTGAAAAAATATCGAGAAAGGATGAGGACAGACCGCTTATAGGCGTCGTAGGCGAAATATTTTTGAGATTAAACAAATTTACCAACAATTTTACTATAGAAAAGATTGAGGCGCTCGGAGGCGAAGTTTCGGTAGTGCCGACGTACAAGTGGATAACTTTTACTACTTATGAATATGCCGTAAAGTCTTTCAGAAGCCGAAAAGTAAAAGATATGTTTTTAAGTTTCCTCGTAAATTATTATCAAAGAAAAGACGAAACAAATATGTTTAAGCCTTTTAAAAAACTGCTGAGGAACCATAAAGAAACAAGTATCAAGGAGATACTTTCATATTCAAAAAAATATCTTAATTTGTCTTTAGGCGGAGAAGCTATTCTTACGGTAGGCGAATCCGTCGATTTTGCAAAAAAAGGGTATTCCGGAGTGATAAGTATTCATCCTTTTCACTGCATGCCCGGTTCGATAGTCCAAATAGTTTCGAAAAGATTCCGGGAAGACCTCAATAATTTTCCATGGATAAACTTATGGTTCGACGGTCAGGAAAGCACTAATTTAATGCTGAGGCTTGAAGCTTTTATGCATCAGGCGAGACAGTGGAAGGGGGTTAAAAATGAATTTTCGGAAGCTGCATAAATCAATTTTTTTGTTTTTATTTTTTTTCCTTTTAAATGCGCTGTTCATCACCGGTTTTTTTATTAAAAGTTCTTTTGCCTATAATTACGGCGATAATACGGGCGGATCTTCCATAGAGCGACTTTTCAACGAACTGAAGCCGGGCGTCGTACATATCGAGGTTTTAGGTTATGCTCGACTTAAAAACGGCGCTATAATGCCGGAAGAAGATATCGGAACAGGGTTCTTTATAAATAAAAACGGGGATATACTTACAAATTTTCACGTTATAGGGAATGCCGATAAAATTTTTATTAGTTTTCTTAAATATAAGGATATAAGAGCAAGCATCGTAGGAACCGATCCTATGTCCGATATAGCGGTTATACATATCAATCCCGCAGGTAAAATAATAATCCCGTTGATTCTTGGCAACTCCAGCACACTCAGGGTAGGAGAAAGGGTTATCGCTGTCGGTAATCCTTATAACCTTTATCAAACGGTTACTACGGGAATTATAAGCGGTTTAAAACGGTCTTTGTTTTTCCCTTCCGCAAGATTTTACGAAAATATAATACAGACGGATGCGGCTATTAATCCGGGAAATTCCGGAGGACCTTTAGTTGACTACAAAGGTCACGTTATCGGCATAAACACGGCAAAACTTGCAAATAATGCTCAGAATATCGGATTTGCGATTCCCATTAATCTTGCAAAAAGGAACATACCTGAATTAATTAAATATGGAAGGGTCATTCGTCCATGGCTCGGTATAGAGGCTATAAAGCTGAATAAAAGCGTTGCTATTCTGCTAGGCATAAAATACGTCGATAAAGGATTGCTTATAGAAAAAGTTTTCCCCAACAGCCCTGCTTACAGAGCCGGTTTAGTTGCCGGCAATAAAATTATAGCCATGAAAAATGTTAATTATATAATAGGCGGCGATATAATAACAAGATTAAATAATAAAAAAGTTTATTCTTTTTCGCGCCTCGAAAAACTTATCAGCACGTTTTTGCCAGGGCAGATTATTACCCTTAAAATTCACAGAGGCAAAATTGTAAAGTTCGTTAAAGTCAGATTATCGAGTATGCCGTTGAGCAGTATATCTTGATAGAAATAGGGTAGGGGTTTTATGTTATGTTTTTAACAGAAAAAAAAGCTCTGAACGAAATAGACGAAGCTATAAAAAAATATAAAAAAGTTGGAATTATCGGATGCGCTTCCTGCGCTTCGGTCTGTCTTACAGGCGGCAGTAAAGAAGTTAAGGAAATGGAAAAGCATCTGAAGGCTTTCGGCAAAGAGGTCACGTTTACTATATCTATAGACGAACCTTGCGATAAACGGGTATTGAAGGAAGATATACGTTTTGTAGAGGACGAAGTTGAAGATACGGAAGCCGTGGTTGTTTTGTCGTGCGGTACCGGCGTTCAGACTATAGGCGAATTTATAGGGAAAAAAGTAATAGCCGGAACAAACAGCAAATATATAGCTCAGACAGAACATATAGGCGAATATAATGCTCTATGCGCCGGATGTGACGAATGCAGGCTCAATTTTACCGGCGGGGTTTGTACCGTAACGTTATGTCCCAAAGGTCTTCTAAACGGTCCCTGTGAAGGGCATAACGGCATTAATTGCGAAGTTTTCGAAGATAAAGAATGTGTATTCGTTAAGTCTTACGATTTGTTGACGAAATATTCGGAAGAAGAGAATCTGAATAAAATTTTTGAACCCAGAGATTACGGTTATTCTACCACAAGAACAAAAATATAATTTACCTGAAATATACTGATATATATGCGGATTATACCCCAGATTGAAACCCCCGTAAGCGAAAATTACCCGGCATTTGAAGAAAATTTAATTAAACTATTGGACGGAATGGACGCAATAGGGTTAAACAGGCTAAATACAAAGCAATCCCTGCCTCAATTAATTATAGAACAGAATTTCGGCGTAAATGCTTTGCTATTATGCAACGATTTAAAAGAAAAACATAACATAAAAACGGCATATGCTTTTAATATGAGGGATAAAAACAGGATATCCGTTTTATCCGATTTAATTACACTTAAACAGACGGGCATTAAAGATATAATCGTATCGGAAGGCGTTCATCCTTTAAAAACCGAATTTAGAGCGGCTAAACCGGTTTACGATATAGATATTTTAGGACTGGGCTTAATATTAAAGAGGGGGTTGATTAGCGGCGTCCCTTTAGATTTTTTTAATTTTGGGGCGGCAGTCGCGGCATCCGCTTCGGTCGATTTTTTAAAGGTTAAAAAACTTATCGATATAGGAGCGGATAGATTTTTTATCAATTATACCGGTAAAGACCCCTACGAAGACATAATAAAATATATAAAATCTAAAAATAAAGAAGTTTTTTTACATGTTAAAGAATTAAATATATCCGGTTCGACGGATGATTTTATAAAAAAAGTCGAAAATTTGGGCTTAGACGGCGTTATAATTAAAATCACGGACGAAAAGGCAAATGTTTTTACGCATGGTAAATAAAGTCAGAACTAAAAACAATGGGGAAAAGTAATTTATTTATAAACGGCATTAAAGGCGACAAGGCTATAGTACTTGGAAACGAAGCTATAGCGCGCGGGGCGTTAGAAGCCGGCATAGGCTATGCTTCTATGTATCCCGGAACCCCTGCCTCCGAAATTATCGCAGTTCTCGATAAAAATAAAAAATACATCGAAAATTTATATACGGAATTCAGTCTCAACGAACATATATCCCTGCATGGCGCAATAGGCGCTTCATGGTCCGGCGTAAGGTCGCTCTGCGCTATGAAAAACGTCGGGCTTAACGTTGCAAGCGAACCCGCTCAGTTTTTATCTTATACCGGAGTAAAAGCCGGCTTGGTGCTTGCCATAGGGTCGGACCCCGGCGCCCCAAGCAGTTCAAACGAGCAGGACGACAGATGGTATAGCCTGCATACCTATATGCCCATAATGGAACCATCGAATATTCAAGAAGCGAAAGATTTTACGAGGGATGCTTTCGACGTGTCGGAAGAATTTTCTTTTGGCGTCGTTTTAATGGCTCCGTCAAGATTATGTCATAATGCCGGAGCGCTTTATTTTGGAGATTTAAAAGACAGGATGGAAATTAAAGGCGATTTTAAAAAAGATCCCGAAAATTATTTGAACCTTTTCGGCATGGCGGTTAGAAACCACGCCAAATATTTAGAAAGAAACGAACTTTTAAAAAAATATCTTATAGATTCAAAATTTAATAAAATTATAAACGGAAGTTCGTCTAAAATCGGCTTTATATCATCAGGCGTTATTTATGCCCATTTAATCGAGGCGTTTGATATTCTCGGTATTTACGACCATAAGATATTAAAATTGGGTTTTACTTTTCCGCTCCCTAACGAACTTATTAAAGGGTTTTTCAAAGGACTCGACAAAGTCGTTATAGTCGAGGAGGCAGAAGGTTTTTTAGAATTTCAGATTAAAAAGATCGCTTACGAAACAGGTTTTAAAGGCGCGGTTTACGGAAAAGAATATTTTAACCCGACGGGCGAGTTGACTATAGACGATGTTATTTCGGGAATAAGCAGGTTTTTTGAAAAACCGCCTCCCGTTTCATTTGATTTTGCGGTTAAAAAAGATAAAGAATTGCAGGCTAAATTGCCTCAAAGATCCGGAACGTTCTGCGTAGGTTGTCCGCACCGCGCAACTTTTTATTCCATTCTTAAAGCCGTCGGATTCTCCAACACCGAAGAAAAAGAAAGAGACGTCGTTATTGCAGGGGATATAGGATGTTATACCTTGGGACTTTTGCCGCCTTATAATGCGATGGATTTTCTTACATGCATGAACGCGGGTCTTGAAATAGGCCAGGCGATAAGTATTTTTGATAAAAATAAAAAAGTTATTGCTCTAGTCGGCGATTCGACTTTTTATCATTCCGGAGTTCCAGCTCTGCTTAACGCCGTTCAAAACGGCGCCGATATTCTTTATATTATTCTCGACAACAGCTGGACGGCTATGACGGGGCATCAAAAGACCCCTTCGACGCAGAAAGATATAGACGGCAAACCGTCTCAAAATCCGTTAAATTTGAAAGATTTAGTAAAATCGTTGGGCGTTTCTTATGTAAAAACTATCGACCCCAACAGCGTAAAAAGGTTTGCCGCTTTAATTAAAGGAGCGCTGAAAGAATCCGGCGTAAAAGTTTTAATTGCCAAAAGGGAATGTGTTTTGCAGGAAATCAGAAGAAATAAAAGTCTAAACAAAAACGGCGGCAGATCTACGGAAACAGGCGAATCCTTATACGAGATTCAGAAGTCGAGATGCGTGAAATGCAACGAATGTTTTGTCGAGCTTGCCTGCCCCGCTATTATTTTAAAGAAAGACGAAGATAAAGTTAGCGATTATTATTATATCGACCCCGCTTCTTGCGTAAAATGCGGCGTATGTTACGCGGTATGTCCCAACAGCGCAATACGCAAAGTAGAATTTGATTTAAGAAATGAATTTAAATTAAGCGATAAATCGCTCCAAATAACAATATGATAACAGCATTAATAACAATATATGAAAAAATTTAATATAGCTATAATAGGTTTGGGCGGTCAGGGTATTATAACCATGGGAACCGTAATGAAAAATGCGGCATTAAGCTTCGATTTGCGGGATGTATCCGGTTCCGAAAGAAGGGGCGGAGCACAGAGGGAAGGTTACGTAGAAACTTTTGTCAAATATATTTTTTACGAAAATAAATCGGAAATGAACGATCCAAGAAAAAATATGCATTCGCCTATGATAGAATCCGGCGGCGCAAACGCGTTAATATCGTTAGAGCCTTTAGAAACGCTCAGGGGAATCAGATATTTGAATAAAGACTCCGTAGTAATTTTTAATGAAACTCCTTACATTCCAATTAGCGTCAGGATGGGAAAGACGTCATATCCGGAAATCCCTTTTATAGTTTCGGAACTGCAAAATGTAACCAAAAATATTTTTTATTATGATTTTGACAGAATTTCGTTAGAAAAATTTAAATCTTTAACCCAGAAAAATATAATAGCTCTGGGCGCACTGTTTGCAAAATCCGATATACCCATAGAACCTTCGGCGGTGGAAAATATTCTTGCCGAAGGAAAAGGCGCCGAAGAGAATTTAAGGGCCTTTGAGATAGGTTTAAATCTTTAAACGTAAATAAAATTAACATATAGCCGTATGGAAGGAACCGAAGAATTAAAACGATTAATGGAAGACGTAAAATACTTTATTTCGGATAATAAAGAAAGTTTTACTTTTATCTCTGCGGCATCGGACGTTAAAAAAGAAATTTCCGCCTTAAAATCAAAGAATATTATGAAAGGTTATATAGATAATGAAAAACGCTCTCCTAACCCGGATGCGTTAAAATTTTTAAAAGAAACGAAAGTCAATAAATGTACAAAATGCGCATTAAGCAAAACAAGAAAAAATATAGTTTTCGGCGAAGGCAGTCCTGAAAGCAGGCTTATGTTTATAGGAGAGGCTCCCGGCGCGGAAGAAGACAATACCGGAAGACCTTTTGTGGGAAGGGCCGGGCAACTTCTTACAAAAATAATAGAATCCATAAATCTGAAAAGAGAAGACGTTTATATCGCAAATATAATAAAATGCAGACCTCCTGAAAATAGAAACCCGATGGAAGACGAGATGGTTTCATGCGCTCCGTTTCTTAAAGAACAGATTTCGATAATTAAACCTGAAATAATATGCACGCTTGGAAAATTTTCTACCGAGTTTATTATAGGCAAAGATAAAGGCGCAATATCTTCAGTCAGAGGAAAAGAATTCGATTATGAAGGAACGACGGTTATTCCGACTTACCATCCCTCGTATTTGTTAAGAAATCCTTCCGCTAAAAAGGAAACATGGGAAGATATGAAAAAAATAAGGGGATTATATTTTAAATAAATATATAAAAATGTAGTATAATAAAAAAAATGATAGAAAAATTATATTAATTTAATTTATAATATTATTTTTTTCAAATTTATTATGGTTTATTTTGCAGATTTTTTGATATTGATAGCTTTTTTGCTGGTTATAACCGACTTTTTCGCTATGAGTTACGGCGTTTTTACCGGTGCAGGAGCTATATTGTTTGTGATTGGCACTATTATTCTATTCTATATAGTACATAACGTACCCATTTTTTTTATAAGAATCGTACTTCCGACTTACGTTACGCTTACCGTGTTTGTTTCTATTTTTGCTTACCTAGGATATAAAGCATACAAATCCAAGATAAAAACGGGCGAATCCCTTTTGTTAAATCAAACGGGCGAAGCCGTCGCAGATATAAATCCGCAGAAAGACGGTAAAATTTTAATTAACGGCGAATTGTGGACGGCTTATTCGGATTATACAATACTAAAAGGAAGTAAAGTTTTAGTTATAGAGATTGACGAAAAACTGAGACTTAAGGTGAAAGCGCAGGAAACAGCGGATAAATAACGATATTTAAATCCCGTTAATTTGTGAACTAATGTCGTAAAAATAATATAAACTTTGAAAGGAGGATAAAATGGGAAGCGGAGCGATTTTTTTTGCGGTTGTTATAATAGTCGCAATTATAGTTATTTTAAATGCGGTAAGAATAATTGCGGAATATGACAGAGCCGTAATATTCAGGCTTGGCAGGGCAATTAAAGTCAAGGGTCCGGGTTTAATCCTTCTTTGGCCGGTAATAGACAGAATGGTAAGGGTAACGCTTAGAATAATCACTTTAGACGTGCCGCCGCAGGACGTCATTACTAAAGATAACGTAACTTTAAAAATAAGCGCGGTAGTATATTATAAAGTAGTCGACCCGCTTAATGCAATCGTTCAGGTTTACGACTATAACTATGCCGTATCCCAACTGGCGCAGACTACCTTAAGAAGCGTATGCGGCGAAGGAGAACTCGATAAACTTTTATCCGAAAGAGAAAAGATTAATATGGAAATCCAGGATATACTCGATAAACACACGGGACCATGGGGCGTTAAAGTAACCGTGGTAGAGCTAAAACAGATAGATATGCCGCAGGATATGCAGAGGGCGATGGCAAGACAGGCTGAAGCCGAAAGGGACAGAAGGGCAAAAATAATTAACGCCGACGGTGAATTTCAGGCCGCTCAGCGGTTAAGCGACGCGGCTAAAATTATAGCAGAAAACCCTATGGCGCTTCAGTTGCGTTATTTGCAGACATTAAACGAAATTTCATCGACTAACAACACTACTATGATTATGCCGATACCGTTAGATATTATAAGAGAAGTTGGCAAAAGTTTATCCGGAAATACGCAAAAATCGTAATTTATAAAATAAAACGATTGGATAAAAAGGGGGCAAACTATGGAATTAGGAATGATAGGTCTAGGAAAGATGGGGATGAATATGGTTTTCAGACTGCTTGAAGGCGGACATAACGTTGTTGTTTTCAACAGAACCTTATCTAAAGAAGAAATCGCAATAAATAAAGGCGCAATCGGTTCAAATTCCATTAAGGAGTTCGTGTCTAAATTAGCGGCTCCAAGGGTAATATGGCTTATGGTACCGGCAGGCAAGCCTACGGACGATATGCTAGACGAAGTTTTACAATATACGCAAAATGGAGATATAGTTATAGACGGCGGTAATTCATACTATAAAGATTCGATAAGGAGAGCAAAAATATGCGCCGATAAAAATATTAAGTTTATGGATTGCGGCACGAGCGGCGGCATTTGGGGATTAAAAAACGGATACTGTTCTATGCTCGGCGGCGACGAAGAAACTTTTAAGCACTGCGAGCCGATATTTAAAACTCTTGCTCCGGAAAACGGTTATATGCATACAGGTACGCACGGTGCGGGGCATTTTGTTAAAATGGTACATAACGCCATAGAATACGGCATGATGGAAGCGTATGCCGAAGGTTTTGAAATTATGAAAGCAAGCGATTTCGATATAGACCTGACAAAAGTTTCCGATTTATGGAATCATGCGTCGGTGGTGCGTTCTTGGCTTTTAGAGCTTGCGCACAACGCTCTAAAAGAAGACCCTGAACTTAATAATCTTAAGCCTGTTGTTGACGATTCCGGAGAAGGAAGATGGACATTGCAAGAGGCTATAGATAAAGCCGTTCCCGCGCCGGTTCTCGCCGATTCTGTTTTTATGCGCTTCAGGTCGAGGCAGGAAAATTCTTTTGCGGCAAGAATGCTTGCGGCGTTAAGACATCAGTTCGGCGGACATCCTATACATAAATAACCCAAAATAATTGCTTAATTAATAAAAATTAAAGAGGATTCATTATGTTTATAGACGTCAGTATGGAAATAACGGACGGGATGCTGCACTGGCCTAGCGATCCCGCAATAGAAATCGATGATTATTCTCAGATAAAGAAAGGGGCTGCCGCAAACAACAGTAAAATTACTTGCGGAGTCCATACCGGAACCCATATAGATGCTCCGAAACATTTTATAGACGAGGGAATAGGAATAGACAGGCTCGATATAAATAAACTTATCGGATATTGCAGGGTGATAGAGGTACCTGCCGATGCCTCGCCCATATCGAAGGAATTCATAGAGCTTTTAAACATAAATAAAGGAGACAGGCTTCTTTTTAAAACAAAAAATTCGGAGTGGATAAATAATGCCGATAAAAATTTTCACACGGATTATGTTTGCGTTAATCCGGAAGCATCGAAATATATGGTAGAAAAAGGAGTAGCGCTTGTCGGCGTGGATTACCTTTCCGTAGAAGGCTATCATATCGGTCACGATACCCATAGAACTTTACTGGGTGCAGGAGTCGTTATTATAGAAGGGCTTAATTTATTTAATGTCGAACCCGGCGATTATAACTTAATAGCTCTTCCCGTTAAGATAAAAGATTCCAACGGCGCTCCTGCAAGGGTCATATTAGAAAAAAGATAGCAATAGAAATTAATAAAAATATTTTCGGAGAAAAAATGGCAGATTTAAAACCTTCCGTAATAGTAATTTTCGGCGCAAGCGGGGACCTCGCGCACATAAAAATATTTCCTGCTCTTTACAGTTTATGGGACGAAGGTTTTTTTCCGGATTCTTTTGTAATAGTCGGTTTTGCAAGAACAAAAATGAATGACGAAGAATTCAGAAAATCTATATTTACGTCTTTAAACAGCCATTGCAGAAAAAGACCGATTAGCGAAGAAGATTTTTTAAATTTTTCAAAACACGTTTATTATTTGCCTTCCTCGTACGATAAGGTTGAAAGTTATATTGAATTAGGTAAATTTATAACATCTAAATCTAACGAATATAAAATCGATAAGAACATAGTTTATTATCTTTCTACTCCGCCGAGCGTTTATAACGAAGCGATAGAAGGAATAAAAAATGCCGATTTAATATCGGAAGAGTTTAAGGGCGGCGGTTTTTCGAAAATAGTAATAGAAAAGCCTTTCGGATACGATTATAAGAGCGCAAAAGAATTGAACGAACATTTATTGACGGTGTTTAAGGAAGAAGATATATATAGGATAGATCATTATTTGGGAAAAGAAACCGTTCAGAATATTCTTGCTTTTCGGTTTTCCAATGCTGTATTCGAACCGATATGGAATAATAAATATATAGACCATGTGCAGATATCCGCATTAGAATCGATAGGCGTCGGATTAAGAGCCGGGTATTTCGACAAGTCCGGAACTATCAGGGATATGATGCAAAATCATATGATGCAGCTACTTTCGTTAGTAGCCATAGAACCGCCGGCTTTGTTCGATGCCGACGATATAAGGAACGAAAAGGTGAAGTTATTAAAAAGCGTAAGACCCCTTAGTCTTAACGACGTTAAAAAATATACCGTGAGGGGGCAGTATGATAGGGGTTTTATAGGCAATAAGCAGGTTATCGGCTATAAAGAAGAAGAAGGAATAGCTATAAATTCTATTACCGATACCTATGCCGCAATGAAATTATACGTCGATAATTATAGGTGGGCGGGAATTCCTTTTTATATAAGGGCGGGAAAAAGATTAAAAACGCACAAAACAGAAATAGCGGTCTATTTTAAAAAACTTCCATATAGTTTATTTGCAAAGTCGGGTATAGAAAATATAAAACAGAATTCGATAATAATAACTATACAGCCGAACGAAGGAATATCGATAAATATAGGCGCAAAGAAACCGGGTTTCGTTATGGATATAGAGCCGGTTAATATGGTGTTTAAGTATAAGTCTTCTTTTAGACTCTCTCCTCCGGATGCTTACGAACGTTTGTTATATGACGTTATATTAGGCGACCAGACTCTTTTTGCAAGATACGACGATATGCTTATAGCGTGGCAGTTAATTACTTCCGTAATGAACGGCTGGTCAAAAATGGAGCCGCCTGCTTTTCCAAATTACGACGCAGGTTCTTGGGGGCCGAAAGAGGCGGACGAACTTATAAACGCAGACGGCAGAGAATGGAATAATTTAATATAAATAAAAGTATATTGTCATTTGCCGCTAATGCAAAAGACAAGATTGCTTCGTCGCTTACGCTTCTCGCAATGACTCGCAATGACGGGATATGCGCTCGCAATGGCATCGTTATTAAATCGGCATTTGGGATTATATCTATAATTCTTTTTTAACGAAATTATACAGGTCTTCCGGCGATAAACCGGCAAGTTTGTATAAGTCTTCCGGTTTTCCGGATGAACTGTAAAACTTTGCCCCCATTTTTCTGAATTTTACCGATATGCCGTTTTCGGCAAGCAAAGAACCTATCGCAGTTCCTACTCCGGTTTTTACGTTATGGTCCTCTATGGTTACTATAAAACCTGTTTTTGCGGCAAGTTTAAGGTCGTTTGCGTCGATGTCGCTTGGGCAGGAAACATTTAACAGCATTGCATTTATACCGTCTTTTTTAAGCATTTCGCAGCCTTTTAGCGCATGGGGCAGCATATTTCCTGTAGATATTACCGTAACGTCTTTACCGTCCCTAATTATATCCATTTTACCGTATTTAAAATCATAATTTTCCCCAAAAAACGGTTGAGCGTTTTCGTCAAGTATAACAGGTATAATAGACCTTCCCATTATAACTCCAAAATTGCCTTCATGAGACGCAATATAACGCGTTGCCCTGTCGGTCTGGTTAGGGTCTGCCGGCAGTATAACCTTAAATCCGAAAGTAGAGTTAAGCAGTCCGAAGTAATCGATACACTGATGGGTTTTTCCGTCTTCGCCGACGTCTATTCCGCAGTGCGTACAGACTACTTTAAGATTGGTATGGTTAATATCGTTAAGCCTCTGCTGATTATATGTTTCGTCGACGCCGAAAACTCCAAAATCTGCAAAAAACGTAAGAATATTTTCCGTTGAAAGCGCGCCGGAAATTACCGCCGTATTATGTTCTTCTATGCCGGATTCAAAAAAATTATCCGGAAAAGCTTTTCTAAATGCGCCGGTTTTTACCGACCCTTCAAGGTCGCAATCAAACACCGCACAAGGTATAATATTATTTTGCCCGCCGTTTTTTTCCTTAAAGATATTTGCGATATCTACAAGCGCATTTCCAAAAGCCGAACGGTTATCCGTATTTTTTTCGCGGGTATAAATTATTTTTTTCCCGTCGTCTTTTAATATTAAAAAGTTGTTGTTTCTTTTCGAAAGCGGTTTTATGTTAAAACCGGTTTTCTTTTTATTTATAATTTCGTCCAAATCGTCTTTTTCGCCTATCTCCGCAAGAGCTTTTCTGCAATCTTCGACATTGAGCGTTGCGCCGTGAAATTTTGCCTGATTTTCCATAAAAGAAACGCCCTTTCCCATAACGGTATGCGCTATTATAGCTATAGGAAAAGAAATTGAATGAGCCTGTTTTATAGCTCCGTAAATTTCGTTAAAATCATGCCCGTTTATCGTTATAACATGAAATCCGTCTGCTTTAAAATTGTCTTCGATATTATCCGGCATAACGTCAATCGTTTTACCTCCTATTTGAAGACCGTTTTTATCGACGATAACGGTAAGATTATTTAATTTATATTTAACGGCAAATCTTCTTGCTTCGCCTATTTGGCCCTTCGCCTGTTCCCCGTCTCCCATTACGCAATATATCCGGTTGTTGTATTTATGCAGTCTTGAACTTAACGCAAATCCGCATGCGGCTGAAAGACCCTGTCCAAGGTTGCCGGTATCCCATTCTACGCCGGGTATGGTTTTTTCTATATGTCCTTCAAATGGATAGCCGGCGGTCCTAAAAGATATAATCGCATCTTCGACATCAAAGAAACCGTAATTTCCAAGAGCCGAATAAACGCCCGGCGAAGTATGTCCATGGCTTACTACAATACGGTCCCTTTCAGGTTTGAATGGATTTTTAGGGTCTATATTGCAAAAACCGTACAATACGGCATAAATATCGATTGACGACATAGAACCGCCCGGATGTCCCGAAGCCGCAACGGTCGTCATTTTTAAAATGTCGCCGCGGCATTTTTTAGTAAAATTTTTTAAAAATTCTAATTCCGCCTCTCCGAGTTTATCTGCCTCGAAATTTCTTTTTAATTCCATTTGCGTATTCCTCTTGTGAATTAAATTTATACTTCACAGCAGCCTAACAAGTTAAATTCCAGCCGTATTTTTTATAGATTTTAAAAGTTTTTCATAAGCGTCTTCAAAAGATTTAACTCCGTCAAGCTGGAGTTTTTCCCCTACGCCGTTTAAATCTATGCCGAACTCCGAAAGTTCGTTAACGGTTTTTACGGATCCTTCGAATTCGCGGGATGCGGTATCCGGTAAGATATTTCCGTGATCGGCGATATGTTCTATGGTTTCATCCGGAAGAGTATTAACGGTATTTTTGCCTATAAACGGTTCGACATATTTTAAATCGTAATATGCCGGATTTTTAGTGCTGGTGCTTGCGAATAAAAGCCGCTGCGCGTTGGCGCCTTTAGCTTTTAATGCGGTAAAATCGCCTCCGTTAAATATTTCGTTAAATTTATTAAAAATTATTTTTGAATTTGCTACTCCCGCTTTTCCGAGCAAATTAACGAGTTTTTCTTTTTTTGCATGATTATCGGCGGCGGCTATTAAATCGTTTAATAATTTATCGACGAGAGTATCGACGCGGCTTATAAAAATACTTGCCACCGAATGAATGCCCGATAAATTAAATCCGTTTGCGAAGGCGGTTTTTAACCCCTTAATATATGCATCGGCAACGGCAATGTAATGGTTTAAAGAAAACATTAGAGTAACGTTTATGTTTATTCCTTTCGATATAAGAACGGGTATAATTTCCAAACCTTCTTTAGTGGCTGGTATCTTGATAAGAATATTTTTCTCGTTTATAAGGGAAAAAATTCTGAGAGCTTCGTCCGTCGATGTCTTCGCATCGGTTGCTATATCCGGAGAAACCTCTATGCTTACGAAACCGTCTTTGCCGCCGGATTTTTCATAAACCGGTTTAAGGATTCGAGCGGCAGATTTTATATCTTCCCTTGTAATAGTATCGTATATTTCAAACGTAGTTAATTTTGCGGCTGAAAGTTTTTTAATTTTTTCCGGGTATCCGCATTTTCCCGAATTGATTGATTTTTCAAATATGGAAGGATTTGACGTTATGCCGGTAATAACGCCGTTTTTGACTAATTTTTCAAGGTCTCCGGAGTCGAGCATGCATCTTGAAATATTATCTAACCAAGGACTCTGTCCGTATGACAGCATTTTTTTGAATACGTCGTTCTTTGAAACGACTAAATCTATATTCATTGCGGCACCCCCTTATTTTTATTTAGCATATTTTATTTGTTATTTGTTAGAGGACAAGATTTAAAATCTGCCCTGTTATTTTAGCGATTTTTAAAAAACAGCCAGTTGTTTTCGCCTGCTTTTGTAAATTTTAATAAAGTGTATTCGCCTTTTAATTTATCGCCTTCGAAATCCAAAATATATTTTGATTTATCTTTCCTGATAAGGTTATATTTCCCTTTATCCCAAATTTTTACTTCTCCTGCCCCGTAATAACCTTCAGGTATAGTTCCTTCGAAGCCTGCATAAGAAAGCGGATGGTCCTCCACTTTTATTGCAAGATTCTTTTTTCCATGTTCTAAAGGCGGTTCTTTAGGCAAAGCAAAAGAAGTCAATATGCCGTTTTCTTCTATTCTTAAATCCCAGTGAAGATGGCTTGCGTGATGT
Organism: bacterium; assembly: GCA_027318865.1. Lineage (GTDB taxonomy): Bacteria > SZUA-79 > SZUA-79 > Acidulodesulfobacterales > Acidulodesulfobacteraceae > Acidulodesulfobacterium_A. The sequence goes on from DAHVOJ010000007.1 coordinate 29,801, forward strand.
TCGTGAACTGCGAATATCGTATCCATAAAAATTATATCATAATAAATAATTTATATACTTGAAAATTTTTATAATGTTAATTTTAAATATTTTATAATATAATGATATAAATTGATAATAAAAAATATATTTCAAAGTTAAAAATTATAAAATAAAGTTAAAAATGGCGGCTAAAAATTCTAATATCTGGAATGCTTTTCTAAGGATATATATAGGGTTGTTTTTTCTTTATGCGGCGCATTTTAAGTTAAACCCCACTTTTTTTGCAGACCTTCATAATAAACTTGCATATTACGCAAACCATGACCCTTTGTGGTTTTACGGCATATTTTTAAGCCGCGTCGCTGTTCCGAACGCATTTTTGTTTGCTATTTTGATTGTTATGGGAGAATTGTTCGCCGGCATTTTTTTAACGGCAGGCTTTATTACCAGAATCGCCGCCTTTGCCGCGATATTTTTAAACTTAAATTATCTGCTTGCCATGTACTGGATGGGTCCGTCGGAATTAGGCATTAACCTTACGTTTATAGTATGCGAATTAGTTATTATATTTACGGATTCGGGAAAAACGTTGGGCATAGACGCATTGTTTTAGCCGAAATTTAAAAATAAAATTTAAAATATAAAAATTTAAAATATATTTTAATTTAACCGAAAATCTGATAAAATGTTATAATCAATAAGTAAAATATTATTCCTTAACGGTGGATGTAGCTCAGCTGGTAGAGCCCCGGATTGTGACTCCGGTGGTCGCAGGTTCAAAACCTGTCATCCACCCCACTTAAAACCGCAGTAAATAACGCATTTAAAACAATATCCTATCTTGACATAATTTCTTGATTTTGGTAGAATTTAGTCAATTTTAATGAATTTTAGATACAATTTTAGATACAATGAAAAGCCTTATTAAATAATATAAAAATACTGTATTTAGATACAATTTAGATACAATCTGAAATATGAATATATATAAGCGCGGCGATACCTATTGGGTCAAATTTATGATAAACGGTAAATTATACCAGCATTCCTGCCGGACGCAAGACAAAACCGTAGCTAATGAGATAGCGACCGCAATATATACCGATACTTTGCGCAATCAATTTAATTTACCTACGAGAAACAAATCAGTATATATTTTTAAAAAAGTTTTTATCGAATATATAAAACAGCAGCAAAAGGGTAAAAACCTTGACCGTAAGATAATTGCCGCTAATCATTTCCTGCCGATATTTGAGAATAAAGAATTAAATAATATTGTTCAGGTTGACATTAAGAATTATCAGCTTCAAAGAAAGCTCGAAATTATGAACTTGCCGAAAAATACAGGTAAAAAAGAGAGCGAAATAAATTTTAGGTCTGTTAATCTTGAGATTATAACGCTTTCAAATTTCTTTAATTTTTGTATTGAGCTAAATTATCTCGATAAGAACCCTGCATTTAAAATAAAAAAACTTAACGAATTATCCCGCCTAAAAACATTATCCGACGACGATATTAATAAACTTATCGCCGGCGCTACGAATAAGCTTACCAGAGATTTAATTACGTTCCTGATTTATACCGGTTGTCGTAAAGGCGAAGCTCTTAACCTTAAATGGGACGACGTGGACTTGCAGAACGATATAATAGCGATTAAAGGCACTAAGACGAAGTATGACAGATATATTCCTATAAGCAAGCCGCTGAAAGAACTTTTAGGCGGGATTAAAAAGAAAGACGACTGTTTATACCTATTTAACGATAACGGGCGCAAGTTAGGCGATTTCAAGCGTTCCTTTCATACCGCTTGCAAAAATGCAGGATTAAAAGATTTACGCATCCACGACTTGCGCCATGTATTTGCAAGCAAAATGGTTATGAACGGCACGTCGCTTTATATTACCGGCGAGCTGTTAGGGCATAGGACGACGCAGATGACTAAGCGGTATAGTCATTTAGTGCCGGAGACTCTGAAGAAAGCGGTTGACGAGGTGTGGAATAATAAGTAATAATTTTTTTAATAAAATATTTGTTTTAGTAATACTTTAGTGTTATAAATAGATATAAAAAAATATATTAGAGTTCTCTGTAGTATTTATGCCTGCGATACAGCGATGCATTAGATACATTTATTATAGTAAAAACTTTTAGAATTAATTTGGGGACGGTAGAAGAAAATAAGATAGTATTACGAGATAAAGTTAATATGAAAATCGATGAAGTGGCAAATTATATATTCATAATCAAAATAAAATAATAAATGCACTTAAAAAAAGACGAACTAATGGGCATTAAATTTTAGGGGAGCGTTAGATATTTCGTGTCAGTCTGATTTTTTATTGGTTAATTATTAAAAATTATATCATATTTTTTGTTTGTAAATTAAAAATATTCATCGCCGCAGTAAAAGTTGGTCAAGGTTTATCGATAGTCTTTTTCAATAGCGGCTTTTTGCTGTTGAAAAAGCTGTCGATTAACCGGTCAGGTAAATTTAGGTTTATCAACAGCCGGTTTTTTCGCTGTTGATAAACCGTTAAGAATTTACCTGTGAGCAACTTTTTGTTATTTTAAACAATAAGATGCCCTCTGATACGCTAAATAAGGCGTTTAAATTAAACATCGGGTAGTTTAGCATTGCCGTATTACAGATATTTTTCTATTCTGTCCGGAAAAAATATCGACAGTTGGGAAAGCGTAAGACCCCAGTTCTGGACAGGCATAGTCCATTTCTTTTTAGCATTCTGGATGCCTAAATACAGAAGCTTTAAAAGGGAGTTTTCGTTGGGGAATGCGCCTTTTGTCTTAGTGAGCTTCCTGAACTGCCTATGGACTGATTCTATGATATTGGTGGTATAGATTATTCTCCTTATTTCGTGGGGATACTTAAAATAGGCGGAGAGATTGTCCCATTTATCCTTCCATGATTTTATTACGACGGGATATTTCTTGCCCCATTTTTCTTCTAATTTTAAAAGTTCTAATTCGGCTGTTTCTTTATTTATAGCTTTATAAACGGGCTTTAAATCCTGAATAAACTCTTTCTGGTTTTTAGAGGCTACGTATTTCAATGAGTTTCTTATCTGGTGTATTACGCACAACTGCACTTCTGTTTTGGGAAATATTGATTTAATCGCTTCGGGGAAGCCTTTAAGTCCGTCTATTGCGGCAATGAGAATATCTTCTATGCCTCTGTTCTTAAGGTCTGTTAAAACGGAAAGCCAGAAGGCTGCGCCTTCGGATTCCGATATATAGAGTCCTAATACGTCCTTTTTGCCGTTTAAATCCACTCCTAATTTTGTATGTAGGCTGTCTTATTTTAGCTATTGTAGCCGAAAATTCTCGTCCGAAAAGAAGTTAAAAAATATAGATATATATCCTGTCTTTAACTTTTAGGGAGACCGTGCATCTCCATGATATATTTTAAGTATCTGACGAAAACCGATATGAGTGTCCGAAACGACAGCTATACGCAAATAAAAAGTAGTAAATTTATTCAATTCAGACTTCTGAGCGTCTGCGAAATTTTAAAAAAGCAATGCAGCAAAACTGTAATATTAATTTTACTCAAATATTTTTATACCAATCGGCTGCAAGAATGCTAAAAATAGTAGTCTGATATTTTTCATTTTTTAAAATTTTCTTTTATAAAACGAAAATTTTTGCATAAATAATTCAATTGCATGGTTTATATAGAAAAATAAATTTCTATATTTCGTTTAGTTTATATACTTATAATATATCACTATTCAATCAAATTAGTATTATCATCCTCAACTAATAAAACATCTGACACGGAAGCTCCAGCTATACCTTTAATAGAGCCGTGAAATCCTATCATATTTTGGAGAATTACGTCAATTTGTTTATCTCTTTCTTTAAAGACTTTTTCCGTTCTTAATTTTTCTTTATACAAAGAATTTTTTAAGGCTAAGAAATTAGTAGTTATCGCTTCAAACTGTGATTTAAATTCATTAGAGGTTAGATAAAGGTAGAGCATTTCTTGTTTGGTTCCTTTATTTGCCTCAGATATTTTATTCTCTGCAATTTTCATAAGGAAATTTCTAATAAACATTGAAACTGCTTTAAATTCTTTAAACGATACTATATATACTCCGTCTTTAAAAGAAAAAAGATTGTTTTCCGGCAATGCTTCAGTTACTATTACAAGAGCATCTGCATTAATCTGTATGTTATCGTCTTTTAGTTTTTTAATCCAGCTTGCATTGAATTCTTTTGTTCTTTTGCTTTCATAATAGATTTTTCCGCAGGACTCTCCGCTATTAGATATTACGGTTTGAAGTATATCTGCTCCCGAAACTCCTTTTTTAACTTCTTCTATGTTATCAAGAGGATATATGGCTTTGAGTTCATTTTCTATTACAAGCTCTTGAATTTCGCCTTGCAGCTGCATAGAGCCTTGCTCCGCTTTTCTTTTTAGTTCAACAGCTTGCGCGGTTAAATCGTTAATCTTTTTCTTATATTCTTCTTCTTTAAGATGATTTTCTTCGTAAAGCCGTTTAGATATATTTTCTCTTTCAAGCGCAAGTGCTTCAGTATACTCTTTTTCTTTAGCAAGGGATATTTCTGAGACTATCTCTTTTTTTTCGCGCTTAAGTCTTTCTATTTCTATTTTTGCTTGATTTAACTCTTTAATCTGTTCCGTTTTTTTATTAAGTTCTTCGTGCAATGTATTAAATGCCTGGGAATTTTCTTCCTCTAATTTCTTCCTCAAAGAGTTTTCAAGTTTTAGACCCTCTGTCTTTAATTTTTCGTAGACTTCTGAATCTATCTTTTCTTTTAAATCTTCAGATTGCTTCTTAATATTTTCTTCATATTTTTTAAGCTCATGGAATTTGTTTTCATATTCTTTTTGAGAAATATTAGTTTTCTCGATATATTTTTGTTCTAACTCTTTCTGTATATTTTGATAGAGAACGGCATTTACGTCTATTTCAGTTCCGCATTTAGGGCACGTAATAACCTGCTTTCCCATTTTATTACTCCTATTTTTGAATACAATTAAATATTAAAATATATTGAATTACAATTGTGTCATCTTAATTTAGAAAAAATAAAAATAGCCGTAGCCGATGACAGAACCCAGACCGATATAGCTATTATAAGATTATAAAACTTATTTTGCCCGCCGAATAAATATACTGCTAGAAACGATATACTTACTATAAATGAAAATATGGCAAGATATAAAGCAGTAAATTTAGGCGTTTTAGATAACGAATAAGTAAAAATAGAAAATAATGGAAAATTAGCAACTAATGCCGCTATTAAAAATAGCTTCGTTTTGGAAATAAAATAAATGGCTAATAAAATTATTACGGCGATAATTAGGCTTGTCATGTAATATAAGTTTTAATAAATTTAAATTGAGTTAAATATTAAGCTAAATATAAACTTATTTATTTATCATATTTTTTAATTATTTAAATTGAAATAATTCTCTATAAAATGACTAAATGCCTATTTTATAGAAAAATATATCAAAACGAAACTTTCCCCTCTCATCTGTTAAGAGAGAGGGGGAATATTAAATAATTTAAATTATAAATATTATTATCTTGAAACCCTCCAACCTTTATGCGTTAATTGCAGTGTAATGTGTGCGTTTTTAACTGGGGGTATCACTGTGCGTTTTGACGATAAAGATGTGTACCATTTTAAAGGCTGATAATAAATATTATATCTGACAGAGACAGCTTTTACACCAGCAAAGTTCATATTAGTATAGTTATCTATTTTAATAGAACTAACGCGAGCAATTTTTACCTTTAAAAAATAACCATCATACCAAGATATATATTTGTTATTTTTACCTTTAGCAGTTAAAACGTATCCAATAAGAAACGGTTTCGGCGTATTAATACCATGTCCAAATATGGCACCTTGTTCTGCCGCAGTCTCCATTTTTATATACTTCTTTATCAAACCTGCTTTCGATAATCTAGTTATAACAGATTTAAAAAGAATAAGGTCTGGGTTAATGGTGTTATTATCTGTTGCTATATTTTTAACTAAGTATATTTCCTTATTTTTTTTCATATAATTTAAAATTGCCCGCTTAAAATTAGACGAAGTTTCAGCTTTAGGATTAGCACATCCTGATAAAAAAACTGGAACTAAAAATAAGATTAAAACCATTAAAAGCAATTTTTTTTTCATCTTCATTGTTTCTTCTCCTTTTATTAAAGATTAATCTAAATCTTCACTGCTTAATGCATTATATAATTTATAAGAAAAAAAATTAAAGCAAATTTAGTAGTTTATTTAATTTAGTTAAGATTAAGTAAGTATTCAAATATTTATATTACCATTAAAATTATTACTATTCCTTTCGATGCTACGCCGTCTTAGAAGATAAATTATACCTGCTATTACAGCCAAGCCAAGAAGATAAGGCCAAATTACTAAAAATAGCATGTAAAAGAACCACAGTAAAAAAATTGCAAACATTATTAATCCTAAAATAAAGCCAATTTTTAATACGTATTTTGTAACCCACATACCTATAAGAAAACTGGCTAATGTGTCTACAGGCCTACCCATTTTAAATGCCTCCTTTTTGAAATGTTGAATTTATCTATGTTTGATTATGTATTACCCCCCCCCCACTACTTCCTACTGCACATATATGTGAAAGTATGGAGGGGGTAAATAAATCAGACGTCTTTTTTATTACTCCCTGCTGCAAATGCAGGTGAGAGTAAAGGAATAAATAAATCAGATATTTATTTTCAAAATTTACCTCCACTTTCCTATAATTTCATCCATTTTTCTATATTTAGTTCTTCCCAATTTTCAAAGAGAAGATTCTTGGGAAGATTCTTCAAATTAAAGTCTTTTTCAGATATTTCAGATAGTTCAATATGTTTTACATAGTTATAGCGTACAGAATTAGAGCTTTCCCATTGTATTTTACGCGTATTAGTATTATTTATATACGAAATGAGTGGTTCAAAAGTTTCTTCATTTACACCATCAAAATACATAATTGAAAATTTACTTTCGGAATTTTTGTTAAATTCTTCTATGGTTTTAAAGAATTCTATAATAGAATTTTGTTCTTTAAATTTTTCAAAATACGATTTGGGTGCAAGTAAAATTAATTTTTCAATTTTCCCCCTATCAGATTTATCTAATTTTTTTAATAAGCAATAATCTTTTATAAGCTCTATGAAAGCATATAAAGGTGTATTAGCAGTTGTTTTGAGTTCAATTAAATATTTATTATCTTCCTCATTATGCTCATTATTTGAATATATTAAATCTATAGATTCTTTGTTGTTTGACCCTATGCATAATTGATTAAAAATTTTAAGATTCAAAAATGTAATAATACGTTCAAGGCTTTCTTCAAAAGATTTGAATTCTGGGAGGTTGGAATTTTTAACTATTGAAATTTCAGTATTTTTCTTAAGGTTTATTGTGCGCCCTCTCTCTTCTCTAGTTTTATTAATTTTAACTAAAGGAGATATTTTTTTTTCTAAATCTTCTTTTTCTTTGGAATGAGTGTAGTTATTCCAACCAGTTTTAGTGTCTATCCATCTTTTTTTAGCATCTATGCTTCTTTTATCACCTTGTAATTTTTCAATTATTACTCCCATGTTTGACATTATAGATCCCTCCTCAATATTGGTTATTTAATTAAAATTTATTTTGATTTACACAAAAATCTCACAATTTAACTATTAAACCTCCATCACCTCCCCGTTTTTAAGTATTTTAACCTTTTCAAAGCTTTCAAACTCTTCTGGATTTGCGGTATGAACTGGAATTATCACCTCCGGATTTATATGGTTAATAAACTCTTCTAAATCTTTTTTTGAAGTATGGCCAGATATGTGTATAAACTTATACGGAATATTATATGTTTTAATGGATTTCTGAATTTTGTCTTTTTCAAAATAGCCTCTCCACATTGAATATATTAAAGAAGATTTATCAAAAAAATGATTTTCTTCAAGAATACTTTGATAAGAACCTTTATAAAATAAAACATATTGTTGTGGGTTTTTTGCTATTGTTTCGGGTATGCGTCTATGTTTTTTATACGGTTCTAATATATCAAATAATTTATCGTTTTTAACTTTCCTCTTTTGAGAATAATTTAAAAAAAGATGCACCTTGTCCCAAGTTCCGTTTGGTATGTTTTCATTATTTATATTGCGTAATATTTCTAAAGTATAAAGATCCGTTAAAATTTCTCTGCCTGCTTTCAGGGCTGCTTTGTAAGCAGTTACTAATCTGTCTATGTTAATACTTGAAAACGCAATTAATGATAAGCCTTCAGTGCCTTTTATAAAATCGACCATTTCGGGAATTAAATCTTCTTCATTCATACGTTTGTCGTCTGAAGACGCTATATTAGTGCCTTCCGCTAAAAGGACATCTATTTTTGGAAGTTCCTTGTATAGATTTTTGGTCATATATCGTTTTCTTCCGGTAAATCTTATGTCTGCGGTATAAAAAATAGATTTTTTGCCGTCGGTTATGTAAAAGGCATGGGCGTCATAAACGGAATGGTCAATAAGATAAGGTATAACGGTAAATGGACCGCATTTAATTTCCTCTTTGTCTTTAAAGGTTTTAACATTTTCTAAATTAATGCCTTTATCGTAAAATAATTGAGCCGTTTTTAATATATTTAAAGACGGTTCTCCCATATATATAGGAATATTTGAAACGTTTTTTAAACTTCCGTAATGGTCGGCATGGGCATGGCTTAAAAATATTGCCAATATATTGGTGTCCTTTTTAATGGATTCAAAATCAATTAGTTCGGGATTTGGGTCTTCTATTTCCGATAATGGAATGCCGGCGTCTAAAAAAATACTTTGGCCGCCTAAAGAAATTTGTATGCAGTTACCGCCTATCTCTTCGGCGCCTTTTAATATTTTTATTTCCATAATTGTCTCCATTTAACTCTTTTAAATTAATATTAGAATAGATTAATTAATTTTGCAATAGATTTATTTTTTTAATCCCCCATTTTCCGTTTGCAAGCGTATAGTAGCATTGACCGACTTCTAAGCTGGCTAAAGGTCTTACGTCTATTACGTGCGGGTATCCCGGTTTTTCAGGAACGATAGATCTGATTAAGTTTTTTAGTTTTGGGTCCTGACTTCTAAAGAAAAACCTGTTGGCGCAATTTATCGTTATTATATCTACAACGTTTTCAGCGTTGCCGTAATTAATGAGCTGATTAGAGACCGCATTTAAAAGAGACTGATAGGATTGGGTCGCAAGAATACATGAGATTTTATAAGCCCTGCAGATGTCAAGAAAATTTTGTTCGCCCGTAATAGTATCTCCGGTTATGTACTTATGGAATTCGTCGCTAATATAGAAGGCGGGAAAATTTCTTTTGCCGGCTTCGTAGGTTGAAAGCATAAACTTAAAAAATTTAGTTTTTAAAATTGTGCCTAACATTCCTTCTATTTTGGAAATTTTAAGCGTAGGAGAAAAAATAATTATTTTATGATTTAATATGGCTTTTTCTATATTTAAATATTTTTTGTTATTCTTATCTTCATTATATTCATCGAAAGGATCAAGCCAAATTTTTTTATTTAAATCGGTGGAAGAATAATCCGAAATAAATGGGGATAGCGTAAGTATTATGCTTCCATAAGTTTCTTTGCCTAAACTTTTGCTGTTGATTAAAAAGCCGGAACCTCGCAAGTTGCCGACTTTTTGTTCGTCTGATATTGAAATGTTTGGTGGTTTTGTCGCGTTAGAAGTTGAATTTGCCCTGTTTGCTCTAAGTTTTTCTTCTAAATTTTTATATTCTGCTTTTTCTTTTTGATCGCCTGACGTTTCGAAATTATTATTAACTCTCACATGCGGTCTTCTAATTTCTTCAACTTTGTTTTCTTGAGGTTCTTCTTTATTACAGTTTGAAGCAACTTCATCGGTTTTATTTTCATCATCTGGTATTAAATCGCTTATCGTTTTAATAATTTTGTAATATTCTCTGTTGAGACCCGCGCTAGTAACTATAGTGCTGATATAATCTATAAATTTTTTAAAATTAATAAAATAAGGCTGGTCGTCCGAAATGCTTAGTTCTTGTTTTGAAATATATTTGCTTTCTTCTAATGCTTTCCATAATGATTTACCTGTTATATTTCTTACAGATTCATCAAACTGAATTATATTTCTGATAAAAACGGAGGCAAACTGAAACCACTCCCTATTTCTTGAACCAAAATTATTACTGTTAAAAGAAGGGCTTAAGGTTATAAGCATTTCTATCTTGTCTTCCAAAGATTTATCTCTGTCGCCTTCAAAAAAATCGAAAATATATTCTTCTTCAAAATCTATAATTCTATTTAATGTATCTTCGTCGTCTTTATATGATTCTTTGATAAACTTTTTTAGCTCGCTTAGTTTGGGATCTACCACTAATACGGAAGCGCTATTCTTTTCGTCTTTATTATTATATTCTATAGCGGCTCTTAAAAGCGGTTTAATGATAGATACGGTTTTACCAGAACCTGTTTCGCCTATTATAAGAAAATGTCTTTGCATTACGTTTTCTAAAGGGATAGGATAGTTATCTTCAAAAATATTTTTAAGTACCGGAATTTCGAAAGTATTGATATACATAAATTTTTCTCCTTAAAAATTAATATTTTTTAATTTCGTCAATTAAATAAAAATTATATGCAATAATCGGATCTATAAATGTGTTTAAGGCAAATAGTTTTGAATAAATATCAAAAAGATTAGATAATTTTTTATTTGATTTAATATCTTTTAGATTTTTAATCGACGGAACTTTTTTAATTTCACGTTGAAGTTTGCCATACAATTCATCTAAAGTTTTATTTGAAAAATCACATAAATCGTATTCTTGAAGACCATAATCGTTTTCATTGCGGTATTTATAACATTCTATCGCCGAACTGACTATAATATTTAAAATGCGGTTATCAATAGCTTCTAGCTCCTTTGATAGATTTTTAAGAGACGTCTTATTTATACTTCTTTTTTCAAGCCAGGCTTCGTGAAATAACATCATGCTATTTTCATAGCAAAATCTGTTGCCTATGTCTCCTAAAGCGCTTATGACGGCCGCAGCGCTTGAAGCTTTAGAAAGAACTAATGTAGATATCTGAGCTTTGTTTTTCCAAATGGAAAGTCTTTCAAGATAAAAATCAAGGTAAGAAATTTCTCCTCCGGGAGAATCTATCTGTATCTCTATTTTATCGTATTTGTAATAGTCAAGGCAGATTTCTATGTCGTTACATAGTTTAAAAATGCTGTTTTGGTTTATTTCGTCAAGCAATTTTACTACTCCTACATTTTGCTCGAAATTAATTCTCGGAATATATTGCTCCATTTTAGACTCCTTAAATTTAAGATTTACTTTTTTCTTTCTCTTTCCAATTAGGTTTTATTCTTTCTTCTAATATTTTTTGAGCTATTTTCTCTCCGCCTTTAATCTTATATAAATCCAAATAAAGCTGTATGTCTGATACGACTTTTGTTTCATAGTGAATTAAATGGTTAGGTTCTTTTTCAAATTCGTTTTTAACGGTTTGGATTTTGTAAAAAACGTCTTTTCCTAATTTGTCGGCATAGTCTTCGTCTAATGAGGGCTCGTCTTCAAAATAATCACCTTCCTTATTTAAATTTTCTATATTATTTTTAGACTCCTCTAAAACAATAAAATTTGCCCTTGAAGAACTTACGCGCGATAAATCTAATTCCATCTTTAAATCGTATAAAGGGTCTATTTTTGAAGTACTGTTAAGAGAAGTATATTTTATGTAAAAAAATAGTTTATTATTATTAATCATTTCTTTATCAGGAATATTTTTTAAAACTTCATAAGCTCCTGAAAATAAAGTTAGAGCGTAGTTAAATGAACCGTAATTAAAATCATTTTGCATAGTATTGCAAAAACTTTTAAGCCATTCATTGGCAATAAAATTTTTAGCGCCGTTGTTTTTGGAATCTAAAGACTTATTAAAAAAATAATGAACTTTATTGTATTTTTTAAATGAATAATTTTTAGCCCATTCATCAAGTATCAGTTCGGCAGTTTTAATGTCCTTTATGAAAAAAGTCTTCTTGTTTTCTTCAATCCATCCATTAACTGACATCCCCTGCTTGATTTTTGATACCAACCCAATACTAACCCCGGTTATTTTGGATAAATCTTTAACATAGAATTTTTTAAATGGATTAATAAGCATTACCCTAAATACTCTGCTTGATTTTGGCGAAAAAAGGGATTTTAGAGATTTATTTTCCGGTTCTGATTTATTGATAATTCTTAAACCTAAATCGTTTCTTTTATCGACGAAAACGTTTTTAAAAGACAAAAATATATTGCCGTTATAATCTATGCTGCCTATTCCGTAATTTTTATAATTTTCAACCTTTGCCTCGTTTAAATAAGGTGCGACGACGATGCCGTAAATGTCTTTATCATCTCCTATAAATTCTTTAATTCTTAATATGGCCCGATCTGCATATATTTTGCCGTACTTATCTTGATACAATAAAACGAATTTGAAAGGCGAATTTGAAATTAAAACTTCCAATACTAAAAAATTAATTTTGAAAACTTCGCTAAAGGATAAATAGCTTTTTTTGATTTTAATAAAAGGAATTTGCGAAATGACAAATTTTACTTTATCAATAATCTGAATCATCTCGGAATATTTATCGCTATTTTCGTTTTCTTTGCCCTTTTCGTTGTCGGTTGAATCGATTGAATTCATTTGATTGTTTATTTGGTTTAAATTGTTTACTTCATTATTTACTTCTTGGTTAATTTTGTTTTTATTTTCATTATTTTCATCCTGCATTTTTTAAATTTTACCCCCCTATATATATACGATTTTTTAAAAGTAAAATTGGTAATTTAACTTTTCTTTTTTTTAACGATACAGAATCGTAGAAACGTAATTTTAATGAATTGATATAATAGATGTTTCAATAAAATATAAATATAACAAATAGTGAAACAATAATTATATTGAAACATATAAAAAAAATATTGTCAACACATTTTTTTAAAAAATTTTTATATTGCTATTTAATGTTGTATAATAACTTTAAAAGTAAATAAAAATAACAAAAATTTAAATGATAATTACGGAAGATATGTTCGTCATATCGGATACTCATTTCGGGGATTTAGATTCCGTAGAAAACGCTTCCGATAAATACTTAGTAGATAATTGGAATAAAACCGTCTCAGAAAACGATACCGTCCTGCACCTTGGAGATTTTACTTTAGACGATAACGATAAAGCGCTTAAAGAAAAGATAATAAAATACGGCAACCTTTTAAGCGGAAGGATATTGCTAATAAGGGGCAACCACGATACGGCTCCTGCAGGAGTTTATGAGTTAGCGGGTATAGAATTAGTGAACGAATTTAAAAATCCGTGGTGTTCCGCTGTAACCGGAACGGTTAAGAATAAAAAGATACTTTTTTCGCATTATCCGATTATAGATTTATATTCAATTTTAAATACGCTGACTTATTTCACAAATAAACACGACTACAACAATTACCCGGATGAGAACCCGTTTAAATTCCCGATAGAACAGTTAGAGGAAATATTCATTAAGAACAAATTCGACATTAACATCCATGGACATATTCATAATAAAATAAAACTTTTCGATAATCTCATAAACGTCTCTCCTGCTAATATAGGGTATTCGCCGGTAAAATTAGGAGATTTAATTTAAATATTTTTGATTCTTATAAAAAGTTACGGATTATATATAAAAACAAAACAATAAGGAAGTAAAAATATTTAAATCTGTTGAATTTAAATGAAAATATCCTTGTTTTAGAGAGTAATTTTCTCGAGAATTTTATCCCTTTGTAAGTTTTCGGTTTTATCATTTTTAACTGAACGCTACCGTGCATTTTTCTATTTGTTTATCTGGTAATCCAATTTTTATTTGCGGCATAAAACCGAAAACATTACGCCGGGTTCTCGAGAAAATTACCCCTTATTATTTGTATTGTTTGATTTTGTTTACATTATTTAAATAAAATATAGTCATAGTCAGGAGATATGAAAATTTATATTTCTGGTTAGGGCGTGGTTATATATAATCTTTTATGAAGTTATATAAAGAACCTACGGATATTTTAGTATGATGTTTTTTCGTAAATTCTTTTTTGATTGCCCTAAAAGAATAGCCTTTTTTTACCATCTCTTGAATTTCAGACTTGTATATAAAAAGTTTTCTGAATTTTATATTCCTGTTATCCGCCATTTTCCTTTGAATTTCCGCTGTAGTTTTCATTTTTATTTCCTCCATTATTTATTTTAAATAGGTTAAAGTAATATCCGGTCTATGGTGTCCGAGCAATTCTGATACCTGTCGGCGGGCTTCCTTTACATCAATGCCGGATTCGACCCTTTTAACAAACTCGACTTGCGCAAAGGTGTACCTTAAAGAATGCGTTCCTTCGTATTTAACATTGTTTTCGGCAAATGCCGCCTTTAATTCTTTTTCGTATGAACTCCTTGATATTGAAAAAGAACGGTTATTTACGACATAACCGGCTATTTTTTCATACATTTCTTTACTAACTAAAGCATCCCGGTGATACCCGCCTTTGCCTTGAATATCGATTTTATTACCTACTTGCCAAGCTTTTATCTTTATGGCTTCGCTTTCTCTTAGTCCCGCCTTTAACTGTATAGTTGCGGCAATTTGGGCTTTCTCATTTTTAATCGAGCCTATTATTTTTTCGGCCACTTCATTGCTTAAGGCCCTGTTGACGTGAACAGATTTTTTAGCTTCAGGACGTAATTCTTTTTTAATTTTAATTAATTCTTCTTTACATGGAAACTTGCTTTCGCGTCCGTTCTTTTCAGCTTCCAATGCGATTATATTAATGCTTAATTTTTGGGCTTCTGATACGATATTTGATACAGTTCTTTGGTTTATACCTTTACCGTTTTTGCCGCCGTGTTCTATTTTATCGGCAAGATAGGCTTTAAATGCTTCTGCGGTTAAGGTATCCACCCGAATTGCAGAGTTTTGAAAGCCCTGCTCTTTCGCGAATGAGCATAAATTCCTTACAAAGTTTTCAAAGTTGCCTTGACTCCCATAAGAATGGTTTTTATCGCTATAATTTCTGTTATTCTCGCTTGTAAGTCCGGTTTTATTTCTATATTCGGATTTACTTACTCCGATACCGTCAATTTGATTTAGAACATCATTAATCGTTATTTTCTTCATAATATTTACTCCTTTTTTTAAGATTATTAGAAAAATGACAAGGCTGTCGTATTGACGTAAAAGCGACGCCGGCGCTAAGGTTGTTTTTGCGTTCTACCCTAAGAACGGATGAGATCTACGGCTTGATTGATAAACGGGTTGAGTCGTCCCGGTGATAACTAATTTTTACCTATATCGTCTTACGCAAGTTTTTAAAAAAAGTTTATTTTTAATGATAAACCTTAGAAGCGGCGATTTATTTAGGCATGTGGGTAAATTAGAAAACCCTATATTATATATAATCCGCTTGAAATTGAAAGCGGCGCATTAGTCCCGTGCGATACGGGCGTATTTAGGATTGAATTTAAATTGATTTTGAACGTATGCCGCCCTGTCATTTGCTTTTGGGCAAATGCCAGGGCTACGGCAGTTTAGAGTATTTTTTAAAACCGCATTTTGAACGATTATAAAAAATATTTTTAGTGGGTAGTTAAGCCTTGCTTCGTGCCTGTTTTTTACTTACTCCGTTTTTGCCAAAAAACCGGCAAAAACTCCGGCGCAAAAAAAGAGCGGCACTACGGCGGGTAAAACGAATGAGACTTTTTATTCCAACTAGATAAAGCATTTTCTCGTCGGATAAAAAGTTTGGGTAATGCGGGTTAATGGTATCTTGGATAAATAGGCATAATTTGCCTTATAGGATATAAGATAATTTGTTAGAATAAGGATATTCTAACAAGTAGAGATAGACTTAAAGTCAAGAGCTCCGATACTACGCTGAGTTAAGAATTGTCCGGCATAAAGCTAATTATCATTAAGATAACATTTTCATAACTCAGAATGAAAACGGCATCGCCGGAAGTCGATTACTATCGAGAAATTATTTAATAATTTTATTATAGCATAAATTTAAAATGGGATGTCAAGTGTTTTTTTAAAAATATTTAAATATTTTTTCTTGGCCGCCAAAAGAAAAATCTTTATTATTTTAAATATCGGTTGTATAATTTAATAAAAGGATTAAATTAATCAAGGGGCATTATGATAGGCTATATAAATTTAGGCATACTTTTAATTGTGCTTGGGTTCGTAATCGGGGTTTATGTCCATACGGACAGAAAAATTGATGCATTGTCCTATAAAATTGATAAATTATCCGATAAAATTGACGAAAATAATAAGACTTTAAACGATAGGATAGATAAACTCTCGGATAGAATGGACAGATTATACGATATACTCGTCCATATGGGATTCAGAGAAGAAAGACTTCATAGAGATAAAGCCGCAAACGAATAATAATAAAATAAGAAAATACAAAAACGGATACAGTAAAATTTTATCAGGCTAAATAATTCAATTAAATTAATAAGTTAAACTACGTAGTTATCGGATTGTGACTCCGGTGGTCGCAGGTTCAAAACCTGTCATCCACCCCACTTAAAACCGCATATTTTATAAGGTTTTTCCGTTTTAAGCACTTATCATATTTAATCAAATAATACCATTTTTTACCCATTTTTGTCTTTTTTATGGCGAGATTTTCACATAGGTGATATAATATTCCCATGTGAAATTCATGAAAAAGACTTTGGGAATTTACTTTATGGATTTGCTACTTCTTAAAAGTTAAACTTTTATATATAGCGCACATATCTTCATCCTTAAATTCATCGTATCCTAAAATATAAGAGTTGTTTATTGCGGAAGTTAAAGGAGAAAATACCTTGAATTCTCCAGAAAGTTTAACGGCAAAATCTAAATCCTTCTGCATATGCTTATATGGAAAATTGGTTTCATAATTATTTTCTATAATATTTTTCCCTTTCAGCTGAAACATCTGATTAGCAAATGCACCGGAATTCACAATATCATAAATTACATTATCGTCCAACCCTATTTTTTTAGATAAATTTAATCCTTCGGCTAAAGCGCCCATCGTAATTCCCATAATCTGATTATTTATAATTTTCAGATATGACGCTTTGGGAATACCGCCAAGATACATAACTCTTTTACCCATCATATTAAAATAGTCTATCAAAAGGTCATACGCCTTTTTATCTCCGGCGGCTAAAATTATAAGAGTCCCTTCTTTTGCGGGAATCTTGCTTCCTATGACCGGAGCTTCAAGAAAAAGGGACGCCGGGGATTTAATCTTTATTTTTTCAAAGAGCGCAACCGAATAATCGGGCTCTATCGTACTCATATTTATTATTGTTTTTTCACCGTCTAAACCTTCCAGCAGCCCATAATCGCCGTCCGTTATATTGGAAACCGCTTTAGAATCCGATAGCATAATAATTATAATGTCGCTTTTTTTTGCAACATCTTTTGGGGAATCTAAAAATGTTGCGCCTTTCTTTATATGCTCTTTGGATTTTTCTTTAGTTCTATTGTAAACATTCAGCGCTACGCCGTTTTTCAGTAAATTTAACGCCATAAAATTTCCCATTATACCTAATCCTATAAAGCCTATTTTCATTATTTTTTTAATCTCCGTGCTATATATGTTGCATGTTACCCTTTAATATAGTTTGTAATTTATATCTTTTACATAATAATTAATTATAGCATATTTTAATTTATATAATAGCCGCTTAAATCTTCAATATCTTTTAAAAGCCCTCTTTTTTATAGTTCTCTATATAATCCAGAAACCACTAATTCCCGCCGGTAAGTTTTAACGACTTTTTAATGGTATTATACTTTCAAAGCGATTTAACGCCGGTATAATAAATATATAGGAGAACGAATTAAAAAAAAGTATCTCGCAAGAAAAGGTATCTGAAAAATTTGATGCTTTCTGAAAAAAACAATTGACGGTGGGGGGGGGGGTGTTATATCATGATGTAGAAACATTTAACCTGTCAGTTTAGTATAATTAAACTAACGCTAAAAAAATGGGCAAAATTTACCGGCAAATTCGGAATAAAGTTTTATTATCCCTTAAGAGCGGCAATATGCCGTACCTTGCAGGCATCTTGTCCGTTATCGTTATATTATTGATTTCTTCCGTCCTGTTCTTCACAGGTCCTATTCGCATAAAAAAAATTTCCTCTTTTAATTTAAACCTTTTATCTAAAACCATAATATTAAACGACGACTTAATGCATATAAATATGAAGACAGGCAAGGTTATATATTACACTTCCTTAAAGATGCCTTTAAAACCGCAAAGGATACGCTTGGTAATGGCTTTAAACAGATTAAAAGCCTATGTCGCTAAAACCGATATGCAATAAAAAAACTTAATTCATTTATTAAAAAAAACGGCAATTTTCTGAAAAATAACCGAAAAATAGTAAAATACTTCAATAAATCATATTTCCAATGGAAAAATGTCAGCGAGCCGATTCTTAACGCAATTTTGAAATATCCCAAATACGTATCGTCCAGAATTTCATACAAGTTTTTTCTAAAACACACCTTTTTATCTTTCTTATCTGCCTACTCTGAATATTCTCAAAGAAGAAAAAACGACCTTTAGAACTACCATGGGAATGGCTGTCCGTTACTTTATTACAGCCGTCCTTATCGCAATATTTTTTATCGGCCTATTTTTTTGTTTTACCGGCAAAATCCACAAAGCTTTATTGGTAAGCGAACGGAGATTTAATCTTTTTTCTATAGCCTGCCCTTAGTATCCTTTATCTTAGACGTGGAAACGGGCCATTTTATAGATGCGGATGATTATGCCGTAAATTTTTACGGCTATTCCAAGGAAGAGCTTCTGAATATGGATATAGGTAAAATAAATATTTCCGCCAGTCTGGACGAACAGAGAAAATTCAGAATGAGGGCGGCGGAAAAGGGGCATGAAACCGTTGTTTTTAAACACAGGCTTAAAAACGGCGCTATAAAAACGATTCAGTCTTTTATAACCGTTATTCAATCAGACGGCAAACCGCATCTTCTTGTTATTGTTATCGACATAACGAAAAAAATAGCTTCGGAAAAAGCCCTCAAAGAATCCGAAGCACTTTTTAAAACGGCGACGGAAAATTTAGTTACGGGGATAGTCCTTTACCGGGAAAAGTATATTTACGCAAACCCTATGGCAGAAAAAATACTTGGATATCCTAAAGAAGAACTTTACCAAAAATACGTCTGGGATATTTACCCCGACGAACGCGATAAATTATTAGTAAAACAGGCTATAACAAAAAGGCTGGATGGGGAAATCTTTGACGCCGTATATACTTTAAAAATTCTGACAAAGCAAAACGAGGAGATCTGGCTTTTAATATCGGCTTCTACCGTGAAATACGGGGATAAATACACAGCTCTTGCAAGTTTTATCGATAATACCGAACAGGTTTTAAAAGAGCGGAAAGTTTTAGAGGAAAAAGAAGAATACAAAGCGCTGTCGGAATACGATCCTCTCACGGGGATTTATAACAGGAGGGCGTACGACAACAGACTGCTTGAGGCGCTCAGCGCGGCGGGAAGATATAAAAGGCAGTTATCGTTAATAATGTTCGATATAGACTATTTCAAGGAAATTAACGATGCTTACGGACATCAGGCAGGCGATACTATTCTTTTTGAACTTGCAAGTTTAGTTCAAAAAAACATAAGAAAAGACGATTTTTTTGCAAGGTTCGGCGGGGAAGAATTTATGATAATATCTAATTCGGGCGTAAAAGGCGCTGCCGAACTTGCCGAAAAATTAAGGTTCAAAATAGAAACGTATGATTTCCCCCTAAAAATAAACGTCAAATGTAGTTTCGGGGTGACGAGTTATAAGCATGGAGATACTGCGGATACTATAATAAAAAGAGCCGACGACGCCTTGTATGAGGCTAAAGAAAACGGCAGAAACAGAGTGAAAACCGTATAAGAGAAAAGAGAGAAAAGGGGACGGATCTATTTTTATTCGTGTTTGAAAACGAAAAATAAAGGTGTCTGCCCCCTTTTTCTCAAAATAGACGGATCCAAAGACGTGGAAGAAGAACGGAAATTTGCGTTAAATGCCATAGATATTTTTTTATCCAAAAGAACCCTACCTTTTCGTCAAAAACTGGAACGACATCTATAAGGCTTCAAAACCTGGCAAAAAGACAGAATGGACTAAAGAGCGCGTAGAAGAAATTCTTAAGGAGAACGATTATAATATGACAAAAGCGGCTAAGACTATCGGAAATACGAAACAGTTTATCAGCTTCCTGGCAAAAAAGTTCGGGATTAAGAAACCGAGCAAGGCATAAAAGGCAACAAATTATATCTTGAAAAAATTTTTTACAGTTTTTACAGTTTGGAATTTGATTAAAAAGTCGATAAAATAGTAATATAATGTATATTTTAAATGTAAAATATAAAAGGTGATTTATTATGGAAGGATGCGAAAAGGTAGACATTAATGAGCGGTAGGATAATTTTAGTTGATAATATTAAAATTGTTATGTTCTAAGTTCTTAATAGTTATGGCTGAATTTTCACATAGGCAAGTTTCACATAGGCAAAATTATTTAATAAAATTAAATAGTTATAAAGCAAGGGCTTTGGATTGTGATTCCGGTGGTCGCAGGTTCAAAACCTGTCATCCACCCCACTTAAAACCGCAGTAAATAAGACATATTCAGACAATATCCTATTCTTGACCGGTTTCGTTTGGGGGAGTGTTACTTAAGGCTTCCAAAGCTTTTTTCCGAATATGAGCTTGAAGGATTTCGTTGTTTCTTCTTTTAATTTCCATCTCTTCGAGAACGCTTTCGGATTTTAAGACTAAAATCCGACTGAACAATTCTTCCATTTCCTTTCTTTCTTTGAGAACCGAATTTATTTTGTCGATAAATTCCTGATAGCCCATTTTTTTCTTTCTTGAATTAATCTTTCTTTTTTTACGCAGTTTTCTTCCGTCCATAAACAATAGCCCCCTCCAATATTTATTATTTTTATATTAAAGTGCGAGCTTTTATTTATATCATAAATTTCGTTACAGGATTATGAAATTTTTGTTACAATTCTGTTAAATTTTTGTTAAATTTTTGTTACAAAATTACGCAAATCTACATGGAAGTAAGAGAAATTATTGATGCCTTTATCCTTTGCGGCCGCTATCGCCTTTTCGATATAAGATATTTGCAAGGCTACAATGTTTCGTATTTTTTTTGCAATAAATTTATCTTTACGCGATAGCTCCATTGCGATATTTCCTAAAGGGCATCCCTTTAGGGAAAACTGCCACTATATGATATAATAATGAATATAAAGGCCGATTAATCGGTTTTATTTTATAAACTTATTTCTTAAATCTCCCTGACTAACCAAAAATGTTTGTGTTTATACAATTTAATTTTAATATTATATATAATTAAAAGGGGGCTAAAATGGAATTGTTAGACGCTATGCTTTCGAGAACTTCTAAAAGGGACTTCGAAGATAAACCTGTGCCAAAAGAAACGATCGAAAAAATTTTATCCGCATCCTTAAGGGCGCCCTCGTGGGCAAACTCTCAGCCGTGGGAAATAGCTGTTTCCACAGGTAAAACTTCCGAATTTATAAAAAGTAATCTCTATGAACTTGCAAAGAACTGCGCTCCGATAAATCCAGATTACCCGTTTCCGGATGCATGGCCCGAAAAACAAAATAATAATATATTCGAAACGGGAAAGCACAGATTCGAATATATCGGCATAGGGAGGGAAGACGCCGAAAAAAGAAGGGAATTTACGTTATCTAACTATAACTTTTTTAATTCCCGAACCGCAATATTTATATATCTGGAAGAAAGTTTAGGCGCTTGGTCTATTCTTGACTCCGGCATGTTAATTCAAAATATATTATTGTCCGCCCACGACTCCGGTCTCGGAGCCTGCCCGCAGGCGTATCTCGTCGCATATCCCGATATTTTGAGAAAGGCATTCGACCTTCCCAGAAACAAAAGATTCATACTGGGAATTTCTATAGGCTATTATAAAACGGATAGCATAATTAACGGCGTAAAAACCTTAAGGAACGATTTTGACGATATCGTTAAATTTTATGAGTAAAATTTTAAATAAAATGAAAAAAGTTAACTCTTCTTTAAAACGGACGGAAGACAATGGCGCAGACGGGGATAAAAAGGGCAGGACTACTTACCGCAACCTTTTTGAAAGAATCAAGCCCGACGAAAAAGAAAAAATCAAGGAAAAAATTGATAAAAAAGAAATAAGGAAATATATCGAAGAAGAAGAGAATTCTATAAATTCACAAAATTCCGAAATAAATGGAAAATAAAACCGCCGTAATATTCGACACCGAAACCACCGGCTTTACCGAACCTGTTTTAATAGAAGCCGCAGGCATTATTATTAAGGGCAATCCTTTAGCCGAACAGGACGATACTTTCATTAACCGTTATAACCCGGGCAAGCCTATTTCTTTTGGCGCCATGGCGATTCATAATATATTGGACAGCGAATTAAAAGATTGTCCTCCGGCTTCCGAATTTAAACTCCCCGATAATGCCGCCTATATCATAGGACACAACATAGACTACGACTGGCGGGTAATAGGTAAACCTCCTATTAAAAGAATAGATACGCTTGTCATGGCAAAAAGCATATGGCAGGGCTTTGATTCTTATAATTTATCCGCATTGACCTATGCCCTGACGGAACCGGCTCAAAGACCGGAAATAAGGGCAGTTCTCATTGAAAGACACAACGCCTTAACCGACGCAAAACTTTGTTTGAATATTTTACGCCTCATATTAAAGGGGAAACCGGAATTAACCTCGTGGGGTTCTATGTGGAAATTTTCGGAAGAAACTCGTATTCCTAAAACTATGCCGTTCGGGAAGCATAAAGGAACGCCTATTAAAGATGTTCCTCAAGATTACAAAGAATGGCTAAAGGGACAGCCGGATATAGACGAATATTTATTAAAGGCGCTGGAGGCTTCATAATTTTACATTTTAATTCATATCGGAGTCAAGATTAAAATTGACAGAACTGCTTATTTACTGAGGTTTTAAATGGTGCGTCTAGCAGGATGAGCACAAACGGTATGCGTTTGTATGCTGGACTTCGTCGAACTTGCGACCCACAGCTTAGAAGGCTGAGGGTGCATAAACTAACTAATTGAAAATATTAATTAATTTGGCTAATAAAAATTGTATGTGCGGGTTTTTGTGCGCCAAGATGTTAGCGGCTCACGTTTCCCTTAACCGCTCTAATCTTGCGCCGGCAGCAGCGTCATGAACTTCCGCACCACGTCCTGTAATACGTCGTCCGGAACGCGGCAGATAAACTCTGCCTGCCTTGTTCTCCAATCCAGGCTTTTCACCTGGTCGGAAAGAATGACCCCAGTGACGCCTCCGCCCCCCTGCGGTATCTGGACCTCAAAAGGATAGTTTTTAGCTTGGTTCGTAACCGGGCACATCACGGCCAGTCCCACCTTTCCGTTATATGCCGTAGGCGACAACACGAGTGCCGGCCTTCTTCCAGCCTGTTCATGTCCAGCCTGAGGGTTAAACGTCAGCCAGACGATATCCCCGCTGTCGGGTATATACATCACCACGCCTCTTTGCCGCAGGGCGCGGAAGTATAGACTTCGGAATGGATATTGTCCTGGGTGACACCGGAGAGCAACTCCTCCAGCGTATGGTTCGGAGCGGCTTTTTTTACGACGATGGCTCCGCCGCTCACTGAGACGTTCACCGGGGAACCATTCCTGATTTCGGCTTCGCGGGCGAATGTCGCCGGTATTCTTATACCGAGGCTGTTACCCCATTTTTGAATCTTTAAAAGCATATATGGACTCCTTTAATTGTTTATACATTGATTATACAACGGCTAACCATTTGCGTCAAGAAAAAATTCTCGTCGTTATGGGAACAGGTAATTGCCCTCCTCGCCGGATAAGAATTATACCGTGAACGAATTTAAAATAATATATTCTCCCGCACGGTTCCTATCACAATTCCTACGATATCCCAGTCATATCTATATTCCGGCGGGATATCATTCTCCTCCTCTATCATAAATAAATAAGCAGATGTTATATTGATATTTTCCCATTTAGGGTTCACGGCTTCAAGTATTATAGGTGTTTTAGGCGTTTTCGGCAATACTTAGTTATTATATTTATACTTGTCGAATTCTTTTTTATTTATTAATAGCGGTTCAGGATTAAATTTCCGAATAAAGGACGGACCGGTTCTGTTATTAGAAAAAACAAGGGTCTTGTCTGATAATTTTTTATAATTACCATCGAGTGTGAGGTGGATTGTTTTTCGATAAATCACTGCGTAATCACCTTTCTCAATCAAGGGACTCATGCTGTCATCAGGCATGCGATGATATCGTTCTGTAAATCCACATATTCTTTTGCTGAAAAGCAGTGCTTTTCAAATCATGCAAAAGAATATATGTCCCATTTTAAATTAAGCGTTTCTTGTTTCTTTATTATTAACAATATTTTTAAGATATTCTTTATAAACTGTGCTCAAAGTGTGATTATTTTTGGTAAATTATGGCTGTTTTTAGTATATTTTAGATTAATTTTTTTTGTCAAATTTATTTCGATTTATAGTCGGGGAATGCTTGATATATCAGGGTTTTTAAATGGTGCGTCCAGCAGGATTCGAACCTGCGACCCACAGCTTAGAAGGCTGTTTACTGAGTGCCATAAAATATCCTTTTAAATCAATATTTTTAAGGCTTTGCGGTTTTCCCTTTCAAAATATTTCTTGCCTTTTTAGTCCGTAAAATGCTATATTTTACCGTATCGTATTTTTATTTTGGACACAAAAACGACCACATTACTTTACGGCTAAAATATGGCAAATATCTATAAAAGAGGCGATATTTATTGGTATCAAATACGTCTTGACGGACTCAGGTATCGCGGCTCTACCAAAACCGACAATAAAAAACTCGCCCAGCAAATCGCAAATACAATCGAAGCCGATTTGGTCCGGAAAAAATTCAGCATGCCGGTTAAAAATAATTATATATTTTTGACGGCGTGGGAGCAATACAAAAAAAGTCTTACAAATATCAATAGGACGATTAAAAATAAAGAGTTTGCCGCTAATCATTTTTTACCTGTTTTTAAAGACAAGAACATCTCGGAAATTACACAATCCGATATTAAAGAATATCAGATAAAAAGAAGATTGGAAGTCTTATCTTTGCCAAAAAATCAACTAAAAAAGGAAAGCGAAATAAACTTCCGTTGGATTAATCTTGAAATTTCAACCTTACATCATTTTTTTAATTTCTGCATTGAAAAGGAACTCATAGAAAAGAATCCGGCGGCCGGCGTTAAAAAACTAAATGAGCTGTCCAGGTTAAAAACTTTATCCGATTCCGACATCGGGAAGCTCATCGGCAGCGCTACGAACAAATTGACCCGGGATTTAATAACCTTCTTAATTTATACCGGCTGCCGGAAAGGGGAGGCCTTAAATCTTAAATGGGACGACGTGGACTTGCAGAACGACGTAATAGCCATTAAGGGAACCAAGACGAAGTATGATAGGTATATTCCTATAAGCAAGCCCCTGAAAGAGCTTTTGAGCCACATTAATAAAATTCAGGACTGTTTATACGTATTTAACAAAAACGGGGCTAAATTAGGCGATTTTAAGAAGTCTTTCCATACCGCCTGCAAAAATGCGGGATTTAAGGATATGCACATTCACGACTTAAGGCACGTCTTCGCGAGTAAAATGGTAATGGACGGGACGTCGCTTTATATCACGGGGTCACTGTTAGGACACCGGACGACGCAGATGACGAAAAGATATGCTCATTTAAAGCCAGAGACATTAAAGAAAGCCGTTGACGACGTGTGGGATAAGAGCGATAAAAAAGGTTAATGGTTTTATACCTAAACGAAAAATCAAAGGCCTTAACGGTCAAATTTGTAACAAATTATGTTACGGCGTAACATATAGAGTTACGTTAGTAGTATAATTTGTTACATTCGTAACGTATTTTTTTACGGTATTACGTCGAGAAAGCGGTTGACGACGTGCGGAATAAAAACGGTTAATGTTTTATGCCTGCCCGACCGTTTCCGAGCCTTAAAACGCAAATATGAACGGATTTTTTATAGGTTAAAAATTGTATAATATATAGTAAATATAGTATATTATATAATTATTATTGTATATTATACAACGAGGAATGTCATAGAAGCTGTCTGGACAGACTATAGGTTAAACTACGTACCAACTCCGTTCCGAGCCTTAAAACGGAAATTTGAAAGGATTTTTAATTTTAATTTATCTTTAATTCATTAAAGAGAATATTATCGAGTTTTTCTATTGCCTTTTCGATTTCTGGAAACATATCCTTAAAATCTTCAAGAATAAGAAAACCATGATAATAATTCGCATGAAGTTTTTGTCCTGTTTGACGAATAGCCTTTAATAAATCCGCATCTTTTGTAGCCTTAGCAATGTTTTCTCCTGCCGTAACTAACTTATTATGGCTATATTTTGCTTCGCCTGTCCTGAGAAATACAATGGCGTTAATATATGCCGCAAGAGCACCCCATAAAAACTCTCCGGTTTTTTCATATTCTCCTTTATCTAAGAATATCTTAGCATTTTCAAAAAGTTTCTCGGCTCTATGCTTATATTTCCCGATTTTTTCTATGGCTTCTGTTGTATCATCTCTTCCCATTCGATTACATCCCCGGTTTTAGCATTAATACGAACTTTATAACTATTCTTATTTAAAGTATTGGATAATATTATAATATATTCTTCATTTTCTTTTTTAATG
>DAHVOJ010000080.1 GCA_027318865.1 bacterium
TTATATCATACCCTACTTTAAGCTCTTTGATTTTTTCAAGTTCTTCCGGACTTACTTCCTTCTTCCAGCCCTTGCGGTCTTGAGCCCATAAAAAGCCGAGTTTTTTTACCGTATCTTTGACGGCGTAAGTCTTCACGGCGCCTTTGTCGTTTAAGACGATAGCAATCTTTTCGCCGGGTTCTTTTAAGTCTAGAGTTTTGGCTTCCGAAGATAACGAGTCCAAAAAAGCTTTATATGTCTTATACGTAATTTTTATGCCGATAGAATCTAAAGCTTTTAACTGGGAACTGATCGGCATTTTCTTTTCGAGCATTAATTTTATTTCAGGAATAAAAGGCGTTAAAAGAGCTTCTTTTTTCTTCGCCGGTCGTGAGGATTCTATCGCTTCCAATAATATCTTTTTCTTTTCTTCAATGCTTATTTCGGCGTTAATTTCATTTTTTTTCATAGTCGATTACCTCTTAAATTGTTATTTGCGTTTTAATATTATATTGATTTATTTTTAATTTTATAATCTATATTATTTTATATATCATATAAATTGGAATTTGTAAATAGGATATTTTAAAAATAATTTAATTTCAAATGTAAAATAAAATTAAATGCAATTATAATACAATTAAATTACTTTTAAAATAATTATAGAATTACATTAGTAAAATATATTGGAATTAATTATAAATAAAAATTTAATAAAATATTGGAACGTAAAAATAGATACCGTTTTTAAGGCTTGTAATTGCATAGACGCTACCGCTTTATATCCCTAAATATCCCGTCTTTACTTTTTCACATACCACT
>DAHVOJ010000081.1:0-271 GCA_027318865.1 bacterium
CCAAAATTAAAATATCAGGCGTCCCTAAAGAAAGCGAAATAGGCATCCTTATAGAACAGGTCAACAGCTTGGTAGATTCTTTATCCGGCAACGTAAAAGGCATCGTCAACACTTCCAACTCCTTAAGCTCGCAGTCCGAACAGCTTAATTCCTCTTCGAGAGAGTTCGAAAAGACCATAGAACAGATGAGGGAAAAAGCGTCCCGCATAATAGAATCCATTAAACAGATGTCTATAGCAATAATAGAAGTAGCAAAGAACTCTTCCTCTTC
>DAHVOJ010000081.1:281-770 GCA_027318865.1 bacterium
CTTCCGAAAAAATCGGAGAAATCATAGGCGTAATAAACGACATAGCCGACCAGACTAACCTTCTTGCCTTAAACGCCGCCATAGAAGCCGCCAGAGCCGGAGAACAGGGAAGAGGTTTTGCCGTAGTAGCCGACGAGGTAAGAAAGCTGGCCGAAAGAACCACAAAAGCTACAAAAGAGATAGAGGCTATGATACTTAGCATACAAAGAAACACTCAGGATGCGGTTACCTCTATGCAGAAAGGAAAAGAGGAAGTCTCCAAGGGAGCCGAGATTGCCGGAAAATCCGCCGAAGCTATATCCAACATAAATTCTTTAATGCTCAAACTAAAAGAGATGATAACGCAGATTGCCACCGCTTCCGAGGAGCAGTCGCAGGTTAGCGAAGAGATATCCCTTTCATCCGAAGAAATCGTTAAAGCACAGGACAACGCGCAGGCCGGTTCCAGGCAGGTCATAGCCTCTTCGGAAGAACTTGGGAGAATGGCTT
>DAHVOJ010000082.1:0-332 GCA_027318865.1 bacterium
CGAATAAAATTAGTATAGATTCAAAGCTCTCGCCTATCAATCAATCAATCCAAATTCTTTCAATAAAGGGGATGTATTTATTTATTTGCTTTATTAAAACGTGGAATTAATGCTATAAAAAAAATGTTATAATAAAAATATTAATCTGAATTCTATAAAATTTTCATAAACAGAAATTATAACAGATATTACAATAAATCTAATTATAATATTATAATATAGAAATAGAAATATAGAAAATATCTAAATGAATTTTTATTTTTTATAGTATAAATTTTATAATATTAAAAATGGGCATAAACAGCTTAATACTTAATAATTTAAACTACTCC
>DAHVOJ010000082.1:342-699 GCA_027318865.1 bacterium
CGAAAACCTCGTTTTAAAATTTTTGAACTTGCCGGCTCAGGAACTTACCGGATATTCGGACAGATTCTTAAACGGCATAACCCTCGGTCGTTTTTTCAATAACAACGCATACATAGAAGAAAAAGTAAAAAACGTTATGCAGACGGGAGAAGGTTTTATCGAATTTGAATATAAATTTCAAAATAAATACCTTAATATAAATAATATACATAATATAGCAAAATACGTAATACTTGAAATATCTAAAATTACAGATGGCGATAAGCCGTATATTTTGGTTTCTTTAAAAGATATTACAAGATTTAAAGAAATGGACAATAATATCAAGAGCGAAGAAAAGATTGAAGACTTATCCCA
>DAHVOJ010000083.1 GCA_027318865.1 bacterium
TATAGGGATATGGAAAAAGCCGGCGGAACCAGAGCCGCAAATAATGGAAATAATTTTTGCCACGGAAACAGGCATTATAACACGAATGACAAAGCAGATAATATTCTGCCCGCCTTCAAAATTAAAAATGAAAAAGAAATCGATAAAATATGCAGTCAAGAAAATGGACACGGCGAACTGCGGACGACGGACATATATCGGGGTAAACATTAATGGGACAATTAATAAACGAATACTATCAAACTAAAGAATTTAAGAAACGAAACCGGAAACGTTCTAAAGAATGGCAAACCCGCCGGACTAATATCGTTCTGGAATTTCTACGGTATGCCGAATTTAAAAAAATCCTGCGGCTAAAAGATATTGACGAAGCGATTTATTCGGCTTATATTAATCAACTGCACAGGTCAACCCATTCAGAAAATACAATACGACAATATAAAAATATCCTTAAGCAAGACCTGTTAAGCCACTTTCAACCTTTAAAATAAAAAAACCCTTTCTAAAATGCGTTTTAAGCACTGCTAAATATCGATTAGGTATAAAACCATTAACCTTTTTTGCCCCGCCTTCGCTTCTGCGTCTTTCACGAAAGCCGCCCGCTTCGGCGGTATTGCTTTTTTGTTTATCCTGAGGCTCGTCATAATGGACGGCGAAAGCCACCCTCATAGTCGTAAGGACGAACATAATCTC
>DAHVOJ010000084.1 GCA_027318865.1 bacterium
AAATAACGCAGGCTATTCTTGAGGTTGCAAAAAACTCGGCTAACGGCGCACGTGAAGCAGATAAAACCCAAAAGGCTACCCAGGACGGATATTCAGCCGTAAAAGAGGTCATTTCCAATATAAACTCCATAGAGAACGCGGTGGATAAAGTAGGAGAAGTAATGGGAGAACTGGAACAATCTTCCCAAAGGATAGGCGAAATTATTTCGGTAATAGACGATATTGCCGACCAGACTAACCTTCTGGCTTTGAACGCCGCAATAGAAGCCGCCCGCGCAGGAGATCAAGGAAGAGGTTTTGCGGTAGTAGCCGACGAAGTAAAAAAATTAGCCGAAAGAACTACAAAAGCGACAAAAGAGATAACGGAAATGATAAAATCAATCCAAGTCGATTCAAAAAAAGCGTCCGATTCTATGGATACCGGCAAAGCCGAAGTTAAAAACGGCGTAAATTCGGCGGAAAAAGCCGGCGAAAAAATAAAAATAATAATGGAGCTTGCCGATAAACTGAAAGATATGATTACGCAAATTGCGGCGGCGGCGGAAGAGCAGTCGACGGCTACCGAGGAAATATCAGGTTCTACGGATTCGATATTGAAAGCCGGAGAGTTAAATTCTATAAGCGTCGAACAAATCTATTCAAATTCCATAGAACTGTCTAAACTTTCCGAAAAGCTTTCTTCGGAA
>DAHVOJ010000085.1 GCA_027318865.1 bacterium
GCAAGAATAAAATCGGCTTTTAAGGTTTTATGGGCGTCGTTTAAAAAACTTCCTTCGTTGTTCCACTGAATATCCGCTTCTATCCTGCGGATAGCAAGGTTCATTTTGCAAAGCCGCCATGTAGTCTGGTTACTCTCCTGCCCGTAAATGGAAATATCGCCTATTCTGCCGCCGTGTTCCTGAACAAATTTTTCTGACTGGACGAACATTCCGCCGGAGCCGCAGCATGGGTCATATACTCTGCCCTTATACGGCTCTATCATTTCCGTAAGGAGTTTAACTATGCATCTTGGAGTATAAAACTGCCCGCCTTTTTTACCTTCCGCATCCGCAAACTGTCCTAAAAAATACTCGTAAACCCGACCCAGTATATCCTTGCTTATGTTTTCTTTCTCGCCTAAACCAATCGTGCCTATTAAATCTATAAGTTCGCCGAGGCGCTGTTTGTCTAATCCTTCCCTTGCATAATTTTTCGGAAGGACGCCTTTTAATACGGGATTAATATTTTCTATTTCGGTCATTGCATCGTCAATCAGCTTGCCTATATGCGGCTGTTTCGCATTATTCTGCAGGTAATCCCATCTGGCTTTTTTGGGAACATAAAATATATTCTTGGATTTATATTCGTCCAAATCCTCCGGGTCGGCTTCCGCATTGTTTAATAACTCATTGTAAAGCTC
>DAHVOJ010000086.1 GCA_027318865.1 bacterium
TGTTATTACCGCCAAAACGGAGTTAGATTCGGCGTTTGTTTCGGCATCTAAAAACGTGAATCTGCCTATACCTTTGATCGGCGGAAGAATAAAAATTTCGCCTTTAAACGATCTCTCTTTTATAGGAAAGTTTCAGGGTTTTACGATTGGTTCCAAAGGATATTACTATCATGTAAATGCGGGAGTAAATTATAAAGCGGTAGGACCTCTTTCTATTTTTGCGGATTACGTGTACGATAAAATTCACGTCGATACCAACAGCGTAAACGGCAGTTTAGAATTCAACGGTCCGGAAGCGGGCGTCAAGCTCAGATTCTAAATATTATACCCTAATTCAGATTTAGAAATACCTAATAAATCCGGTATCCGCAATTCATATATAAAAATTTCTAAATCTGGATTAGGGTTATACTTTTAATTTTCATTAAAAGCCGATAAGATATTTTCTATAAAAACCGGCGTATATTTATACGATTCAAGATAAATTTGCGCCTGCGATTTTTTATTGCCGATAACGCAATTAATATTTTTTACGTTTACATTTAAGTTTATATTTACATTCAATTCATTTAAACCGCTGCCCACGCCTTTAATTTTATAATCCTGCACAAACATAGTTTCGTCTGTAATATCGTCTCCGATATTTACTCTTAATATATTTAATTCTTTTTCG
>DAHVOJ010000087.1 GCA_027318865.1 bacterium
AGTCAACATTTTATTATCTTCCCCTCCCTCCCTGTAATAATTTTATAAGTTAATGTATTCATAATGAATACATTATAACATTGTAATAAAAATTAGGCAATTTTATAATGCAATTTTATAATGCAATTTTTTTAAATTGTAATATTGGTGATTTTATCCAGTGAACTACTCCGCCCTTATGGACTGGATAACGAGAAATGGAACAATTTTTATAACGCTTCTTCCGTACTGCATTGCCTGCCGGAAAGACTAAAAAGAGATAAATCATTTGTAAAAATGTAAAAACCGTCAAACGCGGGCGGGAGTAAGAGAATAAATAAATCTGACCCCATTATTTCATTATTTAAACTGGCTGTTCTAACAGCCCGCTTGTTCTTCTCAAATTCCATGCATCCGTCTTCCCATTCAAGCCCGCAGTAATCAAGCAGTTTTTTAGTTTCTTCCTTCTGGTTAATCGTGAGTTTTTCGTAGTCTAACTTGTATATACGGTTTGGAAACATTTCTTCCCAAAATTCCATAAGATTTTCGTATAGCCCGTAATATTTATATATATCTTTTAAATCATAAGCAAAGCCCATCCCCGTTCCCGAAAAGAGCTGTTTAAAAACAGACCAGCATACTGCGTCGCGATTCCTGACTGTATGAATTATTTTAACGGCGGGATTGAAAAG
>DAHVOJ010000088.1 GCA_027318865.1 bacterium
TCGTCGTCTTCTTCCGTTTCTTTAGTGCCGACATATCTGCCGGGAGTTAAAATATAGCCCTGCTTTTTTATTTCTTCAATGGCCGCTGCTTTGCAGAAACCGGCAATATCTTCGTACTCGCCTCCTTCTCCCCTGAAAGCATGGTAAGTACCTGCGATTTTATTAATTTCTTCATCGGTAAGCTCTCTGTGTCTTCTGTCTATCATAACGCCCATTTCGCGGGCGTCTATAAACAAAACCTCGCCTCTTCTGTCCCTAAATTTATGGTTCTTTTTATCGCGGGCTATAAACCAGAGACAAGCCGGAATCATAGTGTTGTAAAATAGCTGCGAGGGAAGGGCGACCATGCAGTCCACTAAATCGGCATCTATTATATTTTTTCTTATTTCTCCTTCGTTAGAGGTATTGGAACTCATCGAGCCGTTGGAAAGAACAAAGCCCGCTATGCCGGTCGGGGACAGGTGAAAGATAAAATGCTGAATCCATGCAAAGTTTGCGTTATTAACAGGGGGGACGCCGTATTTCCAGCGGACGTCATCCTTTAAAAGTTCGCCTCTCCAGTCTGAATCGTTAAAAGGAGGATTGGCAAGAATAAAATCGGCTTTTAAGGTTTTATGGGCGTCGTTTAAAAAACTTCCTTCGTTGTTCCACTGAATATCCGC
>DAHVOJ010000089.1 GCA_027318865.1 bacterium
AGATAAGATAACAGGTATAAAAATAAGCTATAATTTTGAAAAGAAAAAAAGCTCTACTCATATTATACATGCAGTTAAATTTAATCAGGCGACGGGCGAAATAAACGTATTAATGCCGCTTCAAATGTTTAAGAATTTTCAAATTAAATCGTTATCGATAGATATAGAGAAATATAGCAAACTAACCGCTACGGCAAAGAACCTTTACGGATATTTAGCTACTAATAGCGGCGAAATATTCACAGAAAACCTATTAATTGAAAGAACTACGATACAAGCAAAGCGCAAAGATAACGCTCAAAAATTATTGAAAACTGCTTTAAATGAACTTAAAGCTGAACACATCATAAAAGATTTTAAAATTACTAAAAAAGACGGAGAAAGGCAGATAATTGTTGATAAATTTAATGCAAAAACTAATATCCATAACGGTAGGAAAAACTTATCCATAACAGTAGGAAAAACCGAAACTAAAAATCCGGCAAACACAAGCGGGAGTAAGGATTAAAAAAGTCGGACTTTTGACGCATAGTAATTGCTCTCTCATAGAGAGAGAGCATGCATATGTTTTGCTACGCTGAAGCTACGCAAAACATATGCTTGTAGAAATGTAGATAAAAGCAACAACGGGAAGGATGTGAATGTTTATTAAT
>DAHVOJ010000008.1 GCA_027318865.1 bacterium
TCAATCCCCGCATAGTCATTCCCGCGTAGGCGGGAATCCAGATAAAAAATCTCTAACGGTGAGTTAAGAACTTATTATTATAGCAGGTATAACCGGCATGCCGACCTTTAAGATTCCTGCTCCTGTATATCGAAATTTGCGTAAACGTTCTGAATCCCTTCTATTTCTTCGAGCGCGTCCATAAGCCTTACCATCTGGTCGGCTTCCTTTCCTTTAAGCTCGATATTGGTCTGCGGAATATATGAAATTTCCGAGAATTTTTCTTTAATTCCCTTGGCATCGAAAGCGGATTTTACATTCTCGAAATCTTTTACGTCGCTGTAAACGAAAATTTCGTCTTCTTCCGTTTTTACGTCCTCGGCGCCGGCTTCCAGAGCTATTTCCATAATAGCGTCTTCCGTATTGCCCGACGCATCGAATCCTATTACGCCTTTTTTATTGAACATCCACATAACGCAGCCGGATTCGCCGAGACTTCCTCCGTGTCTCGAAAGAGCGTGCCTTACTTCCGAAACCGTCCTGTTTCTGTTGTCGGTCAAGGTTTCGATAAGAAGGGCTACGCCCGCCGGTCCGTATCCTTCGTAAATTATCTCTTCGTAAGTTTCGCCTTCGAGTTCGCCGGCGCCTTTTTTAATTGCCCTTTCTATGTTTTCTTTGGGCATATTGGCGGCTTTTGCTTCATCGACGGCAAGCCTCAAACGCGGATTCGACGATATGTCTTTTCCGCCTATTCTGGTGCTGGTAATGATTTCACGGATGATATTCGTGAATATCCTGCCCCTCTTTGCATCTAAAGCTCCTTTTTTTCTTTTAATAGTGCTCCATTTGCTGTGACCGGACATATAACTAACCTCCCAAAATAAAATAAAATTATTAACGCAATTAAAATAACAGATATGTGGTGCGAAAGGGGGGATTCGAACCCCCATGGGTTACCCCGCTGGATTCTAAGTCCAGCATTCGCATATTGTAACTCATATTGTAACTTATTTATATTGTTAAATAATTAGCTTTATAAAAAATACCGTTTGACCGATTTTTGACAAAATAGATATCGGAACGCGTGAATAACCTTTTGATTCCTTAATTAAAAAAACATTAGAATAATTTTATGAATTCATCTAAGCTTAAACCGGATTGCCTGATAATTGACCGTAAAGTCCCCCTGTCCAATTCCTTATGCTCAGGCACGACCACTTGGGCAAACGGGTTATCTTTTCTTAAAACTATATGACTGCCTTCCTGCCTTTTAAAATAAAATCCGGCTTTTTCTAAAACTTTAATGCATTCTCGTCCTGAAATTACAGGTAATTTGCTCATACGGCTACCAATAAAGTTTCAAAACGTTCCTCGGGAACCGGAATTTTATCTTCTTCTAAAGCGTTGATATATCCTTCGATTGCCTCTTTGATATTGAAAATAGCTTCTTCTTTTGTTTTTCCTTGACTAATGCACCCAGGAAGGCTTGGGCATTCGGCAACCCAATAACCGTCCTCGCCTGAATAAATAACCACCTGTCTCATCTTTTTACCCTCTCTATAAATAATTAGTTCATTATATAGCAAAAAAACTTAATAGTAAACTTGAAGGACTTTTTAATGGCTGGAAAGGCTTATTTACTGTGTGGTGCGAAAGGGGGGAGTCGAACCCCCATGGGTTGCCCCGCTGGATTCTAAGTCCAGTGCGTATACCAGTTTCGCCACTCTCGCAAAGTTCGAAAAAATTATGAATTAATTCCTTTCAAATTTTATAATTATACCAAAAATTAATTAAAAGTGGAAATTTTTAAATAGGGATTTTAAAAAGTGGCGGGGCCGACGGGGATCGAACCCGCGACCTCCGGCGTGACAGGCCGGCGTTCTAACCGTCTGAACTACAGCCCCGTATTATGTAAGTAAGATATGAGATAAAACGATACGATAATTAAAGCTTATATTTTAATGCAAAAATTTAATTACGGTTAAAACAATGCCGACCGTAACGCCAATCTGAACAATGAATAATCCGGCAAACCATTTAATAAGCCTGATTTCCAGTTGATTCATCTTAATATCTATTCTTGCTTCCAGTTCTTTTAAATCCGCTTTTGTAGCTACGGAATCCAATAAACTTTTCGACAGAATATCAGCCTGAGCTTCAGCCATAACTCTTGCCTGTTTTTCAGGCATACCGGCATTGGTCAATTTTTCGGCATATGACAAAGTATCAAAAATAAAAGTTTCCATGATTGTTTAATAATAACCAAATAATAGGAAAAAGTCAAGGAAATTCCAAATTTGACCGCATGCTTAAATTGAGGCAGTGGTAGGCGGAGCAGGGTTCGAACCTGCGACCCCCGGCTTGTAAAGCCGAACACCATAAACCATAACTTATTAATATTATTTAACTTTTAACATTATTAAAAATTTAATGTGACGGATTTGTGCCAAAAAACTTATTTTTAGTAATTAATTTTTATCACTGACATTACATTCTTTTTCTTCCACAGGCTTTGGTTTTTCAGGTTCGATAACTTTGCCAAGATGAATACCGTAAATAACCACGACAATTATTGTAATTACCGAATCTGTCGAGGGAATAACCGACTGAATATTAAAATATTTCGGAAGAATTATCGTAAAAATAAGCAATTTAAAAATAGATGCAGAACCTATTGCCATTAAAAGACTGTCTTTTAAGTTTTTCTTCGAAAGCAATCTTGGCGACCTATAAAAATAAATTGTTGATAGTATAAAAAGAACGATATAACTTATAGTAGCAATATTTCTTATATTCATCTTACGAATATACTTGCTTTCTGTCGGAACTATTGAATTTTCTTACTCTATCCTGTTCTTTTTTTGTCATTCCGATTAGCCCGGCAACTCCTCCTATAAGTCCTAAAACCGGGTCTATAAGAAATAAAAGACCGCCTACTAAAGCCCCGCCTAAAGCAATTCCGGCTTCGGCTTGAACTTCGTTAGCATTATAAACATATCTATGATTAGTCGTAGGACACGAAAGCGTAAAACAAGGATACGGAACATCATCTTTTACCGATATTTCTACATTATTAAAATCAATATATATTTTTTCTTGGGGATGTTCTTTGCAAAATACATAATATTTCATAATTAGCGCCTCATTTAATAAATTAAATGAATAAGATTCGTATTTATATATATACCTTAATATAAAAAATATGTCAAGCGGCGGGCAACCTTGGAGGTGTCGTTCCCTTTTTTATCCAACACGCCGGCACAGTTTTTTCTTGAAATAATTTAATTATACCGAAAAAGAATATAATAGTAAACTATCGACAAATTCCCAAAATTGCTGTTTTTGTATAAACTTGAATACAATTATGGCTAATTTTTTAAAAAGTTTGCCTTTAGGAAGAGTTAAAATTATTTTTTTCAAAAATTAATTTTAACTTAAAAAAAATCTCTTAAAAAGAGATAAGATAAGAATAGAAGTAAGAAATTTCTATCGGCAATTTTGATACTGTCAAGTTTTTTAGAGTTTTTAATGCCTACGGCATTACCGTCGTTATCCACGCCGATTACAAGCCGCCCCCACCTTCGATATTTGCAAAAGCGCACAATGACTTCAGGTTTTCGTCCCGCCAGCTTTCTTTGAATTCGACTAATTGTGATTCGGCTTTATTCGGACACATTCTTGTTTTCCTTGATTAATTTTAATTTATTTGTTTTTTTAATGCTTTACAATCTTAGATTACCATATTTTGTTTTATAAAATTAACCAGCTATTATCGATTTCTTTAAATTTAAAATATTCTTCACTTTATCTACGCAACTATTCAAATTTTCCTTTATTTGAAAATCCCAGAATCTCAAAACCGCCCAACCTTGTCTTTCTAATTCCGCATTGACTTTTTCATCCCTTCCGATATTGCTTTCTATTTTATTGCGCCAGAATTCTTCATTGGTTTTAAAAGAATGGATTTTAGTTTTCATGTTTTTATATCCGTGCCAGAAAGAACTGTCACAGAAAATGGCTATCTTATATTTAGGTATCGCAAAATCTGGTGTCCCGTCTATCTCAAAGTGCTTCCTGTATCTTATGCCGGCCGACCACAATGCTTTACCTAAAGATTTTTCTATTGAAGTATTTTTTGCCCTGATACGAGACATGCAGAAACTGCGTTGCTCCGGGGTAAGTTTATCACGTTTAACCCCAACTTTATTATTTTTCATATAAATCTCGATATGCACCCACCTTCTTAATGCCGCAAAATCCTGTGAAATCGCATTTTTCACAGCGAATTTCGGCTCCCGCGGCCCCGGCCAGTGACATCGGCCCCGATTTAAACTTTCTATCGCGTATATCTTTAGCGACATTCGAAACCGTTTCTTTTGCCTTTATAATAGACTCGTCGTCCAGGAGTATCGAAAGCTCGGATTCAGGAAGATTCTCGGCACCGAGATACCTGACTATCCCTTTCTCCGGCTGGTATTCCAACTCCCTTTTCGCGGCCGCGGCGTATAACGCCACCTGTAGCTGCATCTCCCGCTCATCCAATTTCTGATGAGTATCGGATTCCGGATCGCCGGATTTAAAATCGATAATGGTAACTTGGGGCGGGTCGTCGCGCCTTATTATATCTATCGCTCCGGAGACAAGAGCGCCCCCTTTCCCGTCCTCGTATTCTATCAGCGTTTCGAACGCTTTCTCGGGCTCGAAAGTAAGGGTGGATAATTCAGAGGCATAACGTTCTACATAATCCGCTACGACTTTGACTCCTTTAGCACGCATATTATCGGCAGGTTCGCCCGTCGTGTAGCGAAGGTAAAAAAGACCCCTATCGATAAGTTTTTGGAGTTCTTTTCTTAAAGAGTCCTTGTCTTTTGCCAAATCTGACCACTTCTTCGGTTCCAGATGTATTGCTCTCATAAGATTATGAATTCCGCGGCCGTAACCGAAAGCCTGGTCTATCGCAGGTGAAAATCCCAATACCTTCCTTAGATAAAAATCGTGAGGGCACTCCAGATAATAGCGCATATCCGAAAAGGATGTGGCAAGGCGAATGTCCCGGAGGTGCTCTTTATCGGAATACTTCAGTTCGTTTAAAACATTTTCGGAATCCGATGTTACTATTCCTCCGCTCTCCCTTATCAACGGTTCTAAATCTTTAACGAAGCCGGAAACCCTGTTTCCCGAATGACTTAAAAAAAGAAACCTCTCGGACCTTGTAAGAGCGACATACATGAGACGACGTTCCCCGTCGTAGTTGGCGTTATCGGCTAAGTTATCTATATCCATTTCCTGGCTGATAGGTTCGGAAAGAGGCAATTTAGGCTTTCTTTTGGAATAAATACTTGGAAATCGTTTGTCATTGATATCCGCGAGAAACACAGCGGCAAATTCCAGTCCTTTCGCCGCATGGATAGTGCAGATACTTACCGCGTCCGGTTTCACCATAAGAGGTTCTTCTTCGACACGGCCCTTTTCCGCACCGTATTGACATAGACCTATGATTTGCCAGTGATAATCCTTTGAGCTCGTCCAACCCGGCGTTTCGATACCGGTAATCAGTCCGCTCAACGCTCCGAGATGAAAAAGAGCGGATTGACCGCGTCCCTCGCAAGTATCCCACGCATCGGCTTCGGCTTCCGACAGAAGCATGTGATAAAGCCGTTGCGGAAACACCCTTCTAAGCTCGTTTCGGGAAATAAGAAAATTGCGAAGTGCGGGGGTTCGGAATACGGAAGCCCTATCGGCGGTAAGATAGCTGTTTTTGGCTATCCTGTCCCGTATAGCCCGAGCCGCCGAAAGCACCCTGTCCTCGGCTTCCCTTCGAAAAGAAAGACCGGTTCGGCGGACAGCCACGGCAGACTCGCGAAAAATATCTTCCGGTTCAGTAAAATCTCCCAAAACAGATTTGATGCGCTCAGGCAAACTTTTCGGGTTATGAGTAGAACCCACAAATTCGGATATTCCGGCGGTAACGGCGAGCGCGGAGAGAAGAAGAAGAACTTCTGGCTGAGAGAATAAATCCGGACCAGCCTGAACGATGCAGGGAATACCAGAGGATTCGAGAGTTTCCATATACGTTCTTGCATCGGTCGAGGAACGCAAAAGTATCGCGACGTCTGACAGCGTCAGCCCCCGATGCGAACCGTCCCTCTTATCGTGGAGAGCACCCTCGAAGTCGGAAGGCACAAGAATACGGACGGCTTTGGAAATCCATTTAGCTTCTTGTTTCCGGTCGTCGAAACTTATCATAGCTATATGAGATTTATGATGATCTAATCTTTTTTCATTGCCGTGCTTCATGAGAGCGGTCGTCATGGACTTTATTCCGCCTATGGTATCTGCCCACCGATTGGCGATGTCGATTATTTTAGGAGTTGACCTGAAATTTTCTTCCAAATCGATAACCTCCGAATCGGCCGCTTCAGTGAATTCCTCCCATAGTTCTCCGGTTATTTCTACCTTTGCGCCACGGAAACCGTATATCGCCTGACGATGATCGCCCACAGCTGTCAATTTCCCTTTTTCCCCGACCAACAATTCTATAAGGCTTTTCTGAACCTGGTTTATATCCTGTATCTCGTCTACGACAAGATGGATTCCGCTTTCGGACAAAGACGACAGCCGTTTACCGTCGCTACGAAGTCGTCGCACGAGCTCGGTCTGCGACGTGCTGAAATCCAGAAATCTGCGGCAGCGGATGTAGGCGTAGTATCTTGATGCGGCAACGGCAAAAGCCACGGCAGCTGGGGTATCGCCGACATCCGTAAGAAGGCGCGCCTTTTTACACCATTCCTTTTCGGAAGGTCCTAATTCCTGAGGAGCGTTGCCGGAATCGAGTTCGATATCGAAAAGGTCGTACTCGTGAAGCAGGTCGTAAGTCCGAACAAAGGTTTCCAACGTCGCATATTGGTTAGATGGAATCGCATCAGAGAGGGATTTTAGTCCTAACAATCTATGAAACTCTCTGAGTATCAGCGCGGTCCTTGAACTTTCGTCGAGAATATCAAAGTTATGATAACTATCCGGCCAATACTCCCGAAGTTTCGCTATGCAGAATCCGTGAATTGTGCCGATGTACATTCCGCCGAGAGCCGTTTCTTCGCCCTCAGGCGTGATTAGACCAAGCCAACGGCGGATTCTGAATTTCATTTCCTCGGCCGCCCGCTCCGTAAAAGTAAAAGCTATTATTTTCTCTTTAGGAATTTCTTCGATACCGACCCACCAAGCTATCCGGCGCGCCATAACCTCGGTTTTACCGGAACCGGCTCCGGCGATGACGAGAATCCGGCGCTTCAGGGACTTGACAGCTTGAGACTGTCTTTCTGTCAATCCTTCCAAAAGAATTTTTTCCGTATCTTCCACTATATCCCCCTTCCCATATTAACAAAACGCGAAAAGCTGCTTTTTTATTTCTAAAGCGTGTTTATAGATGAACTTAGGGGGCAAAGCGTTGCCTATCATAAGGGCTATTCTGTCCCGCGCAATATTTGTCGGAAATCTGTAGTCTTCTCGAAAAGTTTGCAATAAAAGTGCCTCCCTAAGCGTTATAGCTCTGTCTTCCTCCGGGTGAAGAAAACGACCTTTCGACGGATTAATGCAACCTCCGGTAATCGTGGGCGAAACGTCGTCCCACTTCATGCGGCCGTAAACATCCCTAAATCCGCTCGGGTAACGGATATGGCACGGAAGCCTGTATTTTTTAGGCAGATCAGTTCGGCTTCCACCGTTTTTAGGTATCAAACGAATCATTTTCTCGATTCTTTCGCTTCTTTTAACGGGATAATCGTGTAAGGGGTCGTTTCCATTTCCCTGCGCAGGAACTTTTTGTAAAACTTGACGAACGGTAACGCTGGTTTTATCAGGTTCGGCGAAATCTATCTTTTTATTAAACGCTGTTATCAGAACCATACGTTTCCTTCGTTGAGGAACTTCATATCTTGATATATCGAGAATTTGTAAAGATTCGCCGTCTATATGATAACCCAACGATCTTAGGTCGAAAAGAATCTTCTTCATCCGGTGGTCGCGGAAAAGCCCTGGAACGTTTTCCATCATCACGGCTCGGGGCATTAAATCTTTGATAAGTCTTAATAAATCGAAAACGAGGTCGTTACGCTCGTCATCTATAAAATAAGCGCCGTTTTTCGTTCTCATGCTGGAAAACCCCTGACATGGCGGGCACCCCGCCAGAAGACCGAGTTCGCCCTTCTTAATTCCTAACGCTTTCTTAATTTTATTACCGGTTATTTCTTTAATATCCTCGTTCCAGAGAAAAACTTCCGGATGATTGAGTCTGAATACGTCGGCGACTACGGGTTCTTTCTCGATAGCGCCGATTACTTTAAAACCAGCCAGTTTAAGACCTTCCGTCAGTCCTCCGATTCCGCAGAAAACATCTATAGCCGTGATATCCGCCATCGTTTTTACATTTTCCATGTAATAATTTATTATTTAAAAAGTATCATTTTTGCTTTTCTCAGATTCCATTAATATTCTTATATAATTCATAACTTCGTTAGATTAATCTTATTTATAAACAAAAAGATTACGTTATTAATCTACATAAGCAATACTAATAATTATTTAGAATCAACTATCGTGTTGTTTATTTTTTGAATTTCTTTACGTGCTCTAATCTCTTGATCTCTTAAGCCAACGCTAATATCAGATGAACTTAATTCTAATTTTTCCAACATTAAAATTATGTTATTCGTTATAGCACCTACATTTAGATTACTTTCGACAAAAATATTATCTGAAATTTTTATAGACCTTCTCAAACTGCTCTCATTTTCTGATAATTTATTCCTAAAATCATTATCGAATAGAAATGTCTTAAATTTTGTTGGTTCTAAATCAAACAATAACAAACACATTTTTTCGTAAAAATTTGCCCAAGAATTTGCATCATATCTCGTTCCCATAAATTCAAAATATTTTATTTTTTGCCCGGAAAAATCATTTTCTTCATCTAATGAATACATGTTATCTATAGATTTAGGAGATATATATGTCGCTTTTGGATAATCCCATATCTTAATAGCTTTATCCGTGAGAATATTTGATCTGTGCAATATACTATCCTCGCTCCAAACATCAATATCTTTTAAATATTCATTTAAATATAGCTTACTTTCATTAAATCCGTGTTCCATATTCTTTTTCTCAGAGAAAGATTTATTGCTGTATTTAGAATTATATGCCGTTAATGTAATATTACCTATTGTATTTAAATATTTTGCATAAATTTCCTGATATCTACCCCCTAAAGTCTTTTTCCAAGATGCGTTTAAAGTTTGCGGCATTATATGTTCTATTGATAATTCATTATTATCGAGTAGTTTTTGAATATCTATTTTTTCTTTATTGTTATAATTTTCCAAACGTTCAAGTAAATGTAATTTATTTTTTCGATTAATGTTATAAACATCTTTTAAGGTCATTTTTTCTTTAAATTCCTGATCATTTGGAAATCTCTGACTCCCCCTTTTTTGAGTCAATATATATTTTAATATTTCGATATAATTTGTTTTATAATCATTATTTTTTTTAATATCTCTAGCGAGGGACATGAAAATTTTGTTTAATGAATTTGCTGGCAAATCGCAAATAATACGTCTAAAAATATACGATTCTATTATTTCAAGTAATTCTGCAATCTCATTTTCTTTTAGGCATTTTTCTTCATCAAAATCGTTAAAAACTTCTAATAAAAATGGGTAAGAAACTGATACTTCAAGCTTAGACAAGAAATATAAATATTTATTTACCTTATTATTTGATAAAGTATTATTATAATTAGCACTTAAAATATAATTGTAATATTTTGCAAATTTCAAAAGCTCTATAAGTAAATCCTCCAATCTTTCTCTTTTAAAATTATTATTAAAAAATTCTTTAAACTCAAAATACACATTATCTTTATTAGGCGCTTTTTTTTCTTTGCACGTTATATAATCGCGGATAAAATTACTAACGTTGAATTTTGTATATTTTTCTATCGCAATCCAATATTTATTGTAAAATTCTTCTTGTTTTTGATATTCCAAATTCATTAATAAAAAATTCCTAACTTTATCTGCCTCTGTTAAATCAAGACCGGTTGAATTTAAACTTTCGAATATTAATTGTGGGTCATCTTCATCTTTTTTCAACTTTATTTCAACAATATTAAGCTTTTTAATAGAAGTTAAAAAATCTGAAAAATTAACGCTTTCATTTAATAAGCGTTTTTCAAAATATAAATAATTATGGGTAATATTGGAAGAAAGTATAAATTCTTTTTTCTCGTCAGTTTCAAATAATTTTAT
This sequence comes from bacterium, assembly GCA_027318865.1. GTDB lineage: Bacteria > SZUA-79 > SZUA-79 > Acidulodesulfobacterales > Acidulodesulfobacteraceae > Acidulodesulfobacterium_A. Next base: position 10,287 of record DAHVOJ010000008.1, read on the forward strand.
AAAAGCTTCATTATCTTCCTTGACTGATTTCAATTTTATTTTTTCCTTTCCTGAATATCTGCCAAAAAGATATTCATTTTTAACCGCATTAATATCAATATCTTTTATATTTTTTGTCTTTATTGCATTTATAAATGCCAATAACAATAAAGAAACTGTCGTTATCCTTTGTTGTCCGTCTATTATAATAAATTCCTGACCATTACTGTCATCATTATAAATATAAACAATTGAGCCAAAAAAATGGGATTTTCTCTGAAATCTTGATATATCTAATAAATCCTCATACAATTTTTTACAATGTTCTATTTTCCAGTCGTAATTTCTTTGATAAACCGGTATAATAAACCTTCTATCATGTCCTTCTAAAAACCGCGTCAATTTATTTTCATCAGCTTTCATTTAAACCTCAAATTGAATTATTTCTTATATTTCTCTTTAGTTTGTGACTATATTTATTTATTTTTAAAAAAATTAAATTATGAATATTAAAAAATATCCGTCATTATTTTTTATAATTATTTCAGAACCTCATTATCGCCTCTAACTTTATCCCGTTTAATACATAAACATAAACAATATTACCGTTATAAGCCTGCGCCTTGCCTATTACCCTGTATCCGTAATAATTAGCAGTCGCCTTGCCGTATTGTTTTGCCTCTGCGATAACATTATTTATAACAGGTTTAATGCCGTTTGGCAAGCTATTCCAGCCTGCCATATTGGTATTTTTAACTTCTGCTATATTGCCGCCGCATATCTTGTAATTTTCGATAGCCCAGTATGCAAGTTTCGGAAAACCCTGCGTGCGCCTTATGATACTTATGAGTTTACAGCCGGACATAGTCGTCGTTAAAGGCAAAGCGTTATAAGTATAAGCTCCGCTGGCAAAGGCAAACGGACTGCCGGAATTATACACCCGCATCGCAAGTTTATTGAAGTTAGGGTCGGATTGGTTGTAGGGCGGGCTTAGGACGGAAAAGGCGTAAACAGAGTTTGCGGAAAATATGATAAGCGCAAGTATAAATATTTTTATTTGCTTTTTAATCATATTTATCCTTTTTTTAATGTTAATATATCCGATTGCCGGACGGGTTGACTATTATTGTTTACCAATATTATAATATCAAATTTTTAATTAAAAAAATCAATAAAAAAACAAAAAATGTTTGCATTTCATAAAATTATGATATAATGGAAATATATTTATATTTCTCGATTTAAAATCGACTATCGGCAATGCCGTTTTCAGTTCGGAGTTATGGAAACGTTATCTTTATGATAATCAGCTTAAGCCGAAAACTTTTACTCCGACTACAAAGATTTTAGAACTCAGAACCTAAAATTGATACAAGGGATATATTGCTAATGAAAAAATCCCAATACTTCTAAAGCTGTTAAGATAAATTAAATTTTAATTTATTAAGGACAGTATCTAAATTCTACGGACAAACTTGTCCGAAAAATCATTTTTAAAATCAATTTATATATTTTTGTATAATTTTAACTAAAAGGTCTTTAATTAACGGCTATTTTTGCGTTTATTTAAGACCTTTATTTATTTTAAGGAGGTAATATGTTAGAAATTTATCAAATTTTAGGTTTGTATAAATCAATTCAATTAGCGTTGATCAATCAGAAGGGACGGATCCTTTTATGTTTGGCTAATCGCATTGATGACATTGATTTTGGCAAGCTGAAAAGAAGAAATGCAGACAATGGAATATATTTTATACCTATGGAAAAATCTAATATTTTATTTTTAGACGATTTGGCGGATAGAAATATAATTCCATATCAGTCGTTAATTATTGAAACGAGTCCCGAAAAATATCAAGCGCATATTTTTACAAATACAACGATGAGCCCTGAAGCAAGGACGAAGTTGCAACGTCAACTTGTCAAAGATTTTAACGCCGATCCGGGCGCAACATCTGGCATGCAACCACGCCGGCTGCCTGGATTCGAAAATCAAAAATATCAGGAACGGCCAATCGTATTTATTGCAAAAAATACGATTGGCGACCATAACATTCCTATTCTTGATATTTTCAAAATCGAGTCAGTTTATCAAAAACAAGGATTTGCTATTAGGCATTACAATTCAAATCCTAAAAAGCTGAAAAAATCTTGGAATGATTTTTTTGCTGGCGATAAATCTTCCGCCGATTTCCGCTACGCTCTATATCTCTTCAGGATAGGTTATACCGACGGTGAAATACAAGGGCGGTTAAAAAGTGAAAGCCTTGAGCTTTTTAAAAGAAAGCACGGTCACTTGAAAGATTATCTTAACCGCACGATTCGCAAAGTTCACCTCTATTAATATATAGGGGGGCTGTGTCTGTATGCATCCTTTAAGGCAAGGTAGATTTTTATAGCCTTAAATCCCTTATATTTCCTTACGTTGCTTTAAACCTCTCTTTTTGGCAAAAGAGAGGTTTAAAGCCTGCAAGCGTAGTAATTACCTGCATTTAAAGCTAATTTTAATTTGTAATTATTTTAAAAAAATCTACCGGTTGAATTTACATTTTGCGTCAAATGACGATAGATGTAGTTGCCGATATTTATATTTTTATACCATTTTTATATATTATGGCCCTCTGCGGATGCAGTAAATTCGGCGCTTTGAAGCGCTTTGACATTTAAGCAAATTACCGGCCCCGCGTATATAAAAAATGATATGAAGATATTTGTTGAAAAAAATTATCGTAGGAGAGTCGCGTCTTAAAAGCGGCATTGAAGGATTTGTTGATATTATACCTTGACAGGTTTATTGACGTTTACCTTGCAATGCCGCTTTTTTTATTTTGTTAACCCATAAACATAAAGGAGGTGATTAAAATGGGGAAACTGTTGACTTATTTTGAAAGGAATTCAGAAAAGTTTTTGCCTTTAAGACATCAAAACACTCTTAAAACCGAGGAACAGCATAAACAAATAATCCGTCAATTTATTAAATACGCCGAAAGTCTCGGAATTAATCATACAAAAAAACTTAACGAAAACGTGGTTGCAAAATACATTAAAGAAAGGCTTTCGAAAAAATCCCCGGAAACTAAAAGGAAACATAAAATTTGGTTATTCATAATGTATAAAAAATTAAATAAAAAGGAGGTTAGAGATTATGTCAAAAATCTATGATATCAGGAACGACTTTAAAATTTCTTTGGTTGCAAGACAAATATATCCCGATAAATCAGCATCCGCTAAAAAAACAAAGACGGTCATTAGGGAGTTTAAAACCGTAACCGGTATCAATAATCTTCACAATATAGATTCCCAAACGGTTAAAAATTATTACGATTATCTGCAAAATTGCGGAATGTCGAACTCGGACGCCGCAAATAAGGTCAGCTATTTTAATCAAGTTCTCAAATATGCCGGAAAATCGGAACTCAAACAAACCGCCAAAGAATTAAATTTAAGCAGACTAAACGACAATACAAATTATAAGGGCAATTCTGCGGCTGATATTAAAACCGTTAATGATTACTTTAAGGGAATTCAAAAAATCGAGTTTCAAGGGTTGTATTATGCAAATAGACTTCAGGAGGTTGCGGGTTTAAGGATGAGCGAGAGCGGCGGAATTAAATTACTTAATAAAAGCATTGAGGATATTAAAAACGGGATTTTAAAAATTGATGGTAAAAAAGACCTAGCGAAAAACGATAAAGATAGAATTATTATTCTAGATAAAGACGGTATAAAAGCCGTATTGGAGGCAAGGCAGTGGCTTAAAGAAAACGGACTTAAAGATATTGCGGCTTCTAAAAGAGATTCTAAAATGACGGAATGGTCGGCATGGAGCTGGAGACAACTGGATAATTTAAAAAAGACCGGAATTATCGCGGCCGGTTACCATAACCACGGCAACCGGCACGCTTGGGCGAACAATAAATACGAAAACGAGTGGAAAGAAAGAACCGGCGCGGTAATAGAGGGAACGGCAAAAAGCGGGCTATTCGGCAAGGATTGGCTGCGATATGTTGAAATGAAAACGGGATTGTCCGCAGAAGAAATTAGAAAAATCGATACCGAAATACGGCTTGACATATCTCAACAGTTGGGGCACGAAAGGCTCTCCATAACGTCAACGTATCTCGGCAGAAAAGCTTAACACAATTTTAGCCCGCCTCGAGCGGGCTTTTTTTTATTGCCGAAATAACGATGATTAGTACAGGAGAAAGAAAAATTGTTTGCGAGAAGTAAAATAAGAATTAAAAAAATTTATAACAAGCATAAAACAAAACTACTAAACATTTTGCCCCGCTTTGTCTGCTTACGTCTTTTACCCGGCCAGTGAGGTAAGTCGAGATACCTCGTGCAAAATAGAAAAAGACACAGCCCCCGTCCTATTTCTTCCCCCACACGTCGTCCACCGCCTTCCTTAGCGTATCCGGCACTAAATGCGAATAACGTTTTGTCATCTGGGTCGTCCTATGCCCTAACAGTTCGCCCGTAATATAAAGGCTCGTCCCGCCCATAACCATTTTGCTTGCGAATACGTGTCTTAAATCGTGAATCCTTAAATCCTTTAATCCGGCGTTGCGGCAGGCGGTTTTAAAAGACCGCTTAAAATTGCCTAATTTTGCCCCTTTATTATTAAATACATACAAACAGTCCTGATTTTTCTCAATACTCTTTAACAATTCTTTTAAGGGCTTTGATACGGGCATATACCTATCGTATTTCGTTTTCGTTCCCTTAATTGCTATGACGTTATTTTGCAGATCCACATCGTCCCATTTAAGATTCAAGGCTTCGCCTTTACGGCAGCCGGTATAAATCAGAAAAGTTATTAAGTCCTTAGTAAGTTTATTCGTAGCTCCGGCGATAATCTTCTCGATGTCGGAGTCTGACAAGGTTTTAAGGCGGGATAATTCGTTGAGTTTCTTAATACCTGCGGCGGGGTTCTTGTCTATAAGTCCTTTTTTAATGCAGTAATTAAATAAATTATATAGTGTCGCAATCTCGATATTAACCGTTCTAAACGATATTTCGCTTTCTCGTTTATCTTTGTTTTTAGGTAAGTTAATTATCTCAAGCCGCCTTTTAAGCTGATATGTTTCAATCTTATTAGCAGTTACAGACTGAATATAATCACTTGCAAACATAGACAGAAAATGCTTTGCGGCGGTTTTTCTTCTCTCGATAGTTTTTATGCTGACTGATTGATTTCTAATATATTCAGTAAAAACTTCCTTAAAAACATATTCCGGTTTGTATTTTGCAGGTAAATCATATTTGCCCCTAACAATTTCACCCCTAATTGCGTTCTCGACTTCTTCGGCAATCTTTTTATCTTTTGTCTGACAGGAATGACGGTATAGTTTACCATCAAGCATAAATTTGCACCAGTAAATTTTACCCCTTTTATAAAGCATTTTTAATCTCCTGCGACTGTGCCCAGACTGTGCCCATATAAAAAATAAAAAAATTCCAATTTAGGTAAATATCGGAAATATCAGGCATTAGGGAAAGAAAAATATGAGCCTATACTGTGCCTAAAATTGTGTCTAAAATTCGTTAAAATTGATTAAATTTTATCAAAATTAAGAAATTATGTCAAGGTAGGATATTTGCAAAAATGCCTTAAATACTGCGTCTTTGAATGGTAGGCGGAGCAGGGTTCGAACCTGCGACCCCCGGCTTGTAAAGCCGGTGCTCTAACCGGCTGAGCTATCCGCCCAAAAAACAACCCTCATTTCTAAAAAATTAGCGAAACCGTATAACTATAAAATGAGGGTTTAGATGAAACATATATTTTTCTGCGTGCATTGAAAAAGTATATCTTTTTCAGCAGAAAAATATGTTTACTTTCCGGTATTGACTGCTTCTTTAAAAGATTTGCCGGCTTTAAATTTTGGCGACTTGGAGGCTTTAATCTGGATTTCTTTTCCGGTCTGAGGATTTCTGCCTTTTCTTGCCGCTCTTTTCGTTACTTCAAAAGTACCGAAACCTACAAGCCTGACTGCATCGCCTTTTTTTAAAGCGCCGATTATCGCGCTAATTGCGGCTGAAAGAGCTTTTTCGCTGTCGGCTTTCGTGAGTTTGGACGATTTTGCGATTGCATCTACTAATTCTGCTTTTGTCATACTAACTTCCTCCTTACGTTTTAAGGGTTTAATGTTTTTATTTTAGCTAAGCGTCTCTAAAACTCTATGTTTGCAGACGCTTTATTCAAGTATATATAATATATATATGTTTTTTGACGATATGTCAATAAAAAAATTAATATTTTATTATATTTTTCATATACCTAAATTTATTCAACCCCTGCATCGCCTGAATCGGCGGCATATTCCGTCTCGTAAAGAAGAATCGGCTGTCCGGTATTAATTATAACATCGTCGTTGATAACGCATTCTTTAATAGTGGGATCGGTCGGTATTTCATACATAACGTCAAGCATTATGGATTCGAGGATTGTCCTTAATCCTCTTGCTCCAGAGCCGTGTTTTATTGCTTTTTTAGTAATTTCCTTTATCGCCGAATCGGTAAATCTTAAGTTTACGTTTTCGAGCTCGAATAATTTTTGATACTGCTTAACTAATGCATTTTTAGGCTTCGTCAAAATATCTATCAGCGCTTTTTCGTCTAATTCTTCGAGGGTTGCAACCACGGGAAGCCTTCCGATAAATTCGGGAATCAGACCGTATTTTAATAAGTCTTTTGTTTCGGTCTGCTTCATTATTTCGTATGGGCTGACCGTTTTGCCGGAACCTGCGGCGGCGTTAAAACCTATCGGCTGCCGATGTATTCTTTTTTCGATAATTTTGTCTAACCCGTTAAAGGCGCCTCCGCATATAAAAAGAATATTGCTTGTATCTAATCTTATAAATTCCTGATGCGGATGCTTTCTGCCTCCTTTGGGAGGAACGTTTGCGACGGTTCCTTCTATAATTTTTAAAAGCGCCTGCTGAACGCCTTCTCCGGACACGTCCCTTGTTATAGAAACGTTATCGGTTTTCTTTGCAATCTTATCTATTTCGTCAATATATATTATGCCTTTTTGAGCTCTTTCTACGTCGTACTCGGCATTTTGCAAAAGCGAAAGCAAAATGCTTTCGACATCTTCACCGACGTAACCGGCTTCGGTAAGCGTCGTAGCGTCGGCAATGGCAAAGGGCAGGTCCAGCATTCTGGCAAGCGTCTGCGCAAGCAAAGTTTTTCCGCTTCCGGTAGGACCGATTATTAGAATATTGCTCTTTTGCATTTCAACGTCCGCGGTACTGTTTCTTTCGTTCACGCCGTGAGAGGCTTCTCCGTTTCTTGCAATTTTTCCCGGTTTACCGGCATTTGATTTATCGTTCTTTTTAAACGAAAGATTATGCTCTATGCGCTTATAGTGATTATAAACGGCGACCGAAAGAACTTTTTTAGCTCTTTCCTGCCCTATTACGTACTGGTCCAAAAAAGCTTTAATCTCCACAGGCTTGTAAAGATAATTTTCTACTTTTACTTCTGCAGGAATAGACTTAACTTCGTCGGATATTATGTCGTTGCAGAGGCTGATGCATTCGTCGCATATATAGACCGACGGTCCGGCTATAAGTTTTCTAACCTCATCCTGCGACTTTCCGCAGAAAGAACAGTAAAGTTCTCTTCCCCATCCTTCGTCGTTGTTGTTCCCGTTATTTTTTCTCGCCATTATATCTATCCTCTGTATTGTTTATATTTTATTTTATATCTTTAATCTCTTTTTTTTCAACAACTTTATCAATGATCCCATATTCCACGGACTGCAAGCCGCTCATATAAAAATCTCTTTCGGTATCTTCCCTTATTTTATCGATATTTTGACCGGTATGTCCGGCAAGTATCTGATTAAGTTCTTCTCTCATCCTTAAAATTTCTCTTGCCTGAATATCTATATCGGTAGCCTGACCCTGAAAACCGCCTAACGGCTGATGTATCATTATTCTGGAATGAGGAAGCGCAAATCTTTTTCCTTTTGCCCCTGCCGCCAGTAGAACCGCTCCCATACTTGCCGCCTGCCCCATACACAATGTAGAAACATCCGGTTTTATATACTGTACGGTGTCGTAAATCGCCAGTCCGGCGGTTATTACGCCTCCGGGCGAATTTATATATATATTTATATCTTTTTCCGGATCCTCCGATTCGAGAAACAAAAGCTGGGCTATAACGAGATTGGCGAATGTATCGTCAATAGCCTCTCCTATAAATATAATTCTGTCTTTTAAAAGGCGCGAGTAAATATCGTAGGACCTTTCGCCCCTGTGCGTCTGTTCTACTACTATAGGTACAAGCGACATTTTCATTATTCCCCGTGTTATGCTATAATTATACCGTTATTATTTATTATTTTGTTTTTTTATTCTTCTATATATACTACCTTATTTTGAATAAGAAAATCAAAGGTTTTATCTTCGAGCAGAGCGTGTTTAAGATTTTCACGGGCTTCGGGCGCAGAATAAAAACCCCTGACTTCTTCTTCTTTCATATTTGATGCCATAGCGGTTTTTTTGTAAAATTCTTCGACGTCCTGCTCCGTTGCCGCTATGTTTTCGTTTTTTTCTATGGCGGAAAGCAAAAGATAAAGAGCTATATCGCGCTTTGCCATAATTCTTAGGATACCCATATATTCTTCCGACCGTCCGTCGCCGATATTTTTATATTTACCCTGCTTTTTCATTTCATCTAATCTGGATTTTGCATCTTCTTCGACTATACTATCGGGAAGTTCCACGGGGTTAAGTTTTACGAGCTCATCGGAAACGGAAGCCCTTAACGCGTCTCTGTACCTTTTTTCTTCATATTCGTTAAGACCTTTTTCGACGTATTGCTTAAATTCTCCGACGTCTTTAAAATTTCCAAAGTTTTTAATGGTTTCTTCATTCAGTTCCGGCAAAATTTTTCTGTCTATTTCTCTTATAAAACCTTTAACCGTAACCTTTCTTTCTTTATCGTCGAATTCAAATGCATCCCCTTTCTTTTTACCTGTAAAAACCGATTCAAATGCTTTATCTATGATGCTCGAATTTAAACTTATGGAATAATCCTTTGCACTGTCAATCTCCTTGCCGGCTTCGTCTATGGTAATATAATCTATTTTTACGAAATATTTTCCGTCGGCGTCTATAATTGCGGAATCGTCAAGTTTTTCCTGATCGGCAAGCCTCTCGAGAAGAAAATTTATCTCTTCTTCTATAACTTCGTCCGTAATCGCCCTTTTGTTTACTTTTTTAACTTTTATGTCTAAGTTTACGTCTTTTATCTCCGGCATTACGTCAAAAGATATCGAGTACTCCGTATCGGTTTTTTTTTCTAAAACGGGAGTTCCTATAACGTATATACCTTTTTCGGAAATAATTTTATTGAAATCCTGATTTAAAATCTCTGCCGAAGCTTCTTCGAGAAGTTCGGGCTCATAATATTTCTTAATTATCGACATAGGCGCCTTGCCCGGTCTGAAACCTTTTATATTTGCTTTTTTAGCGGCGGCGGACAGTTTTTCTTGTAAAAGTTCCCGAGTCCTATGTTCGTCTAATTTCAAAGTAACGCTTTTTCTTACCGGCGTTTCGTCCTTTATAACAATTTCGTTTAACACGTTATCCATGACCCGGATGATCTCCTGTTTTAATATTTATGTTTATATTTTTATTATATTTATCCCACGAATATAGGTCTTTTTGAGAGCATATCCGGTAATATAAGTTTTCTGTAAGGCATCCCCTGCGTTTCGTCTTTTATTTCTTTTATAAAGTCCGCAACGGTAGGATTAAAGTTTTTTCTTTCTTTATACCTGTTCCTGACGGAAAGAACGCCGCTTTCCGCCTCTTTCCGACCGACTACCGCAATATACGGAACCCATTCTTCTTCCGCAAACATAATCTTTTTGCCGAGGCTGAAATCGCGGTCGTCTATATCTGTCCTTATATCGGACTTAAATATATCTTCCTTTAATTTGACGGCGAAATCCATAAACTTGTCTGATACGGGAATTATTCTGACCTGCGTAGGGCTTAGCCATAAGGGAAAAACGGGTATATCCTTTTTAAGCGCTTCCTCTATTATCAGGTACATCCATCTTTCGATAGCGCCGACGGATGAATGGCATATTATGCAGCCGGTTTTTTCTCCGGTTTCGGCAGTGAAATTCAAACCGTATCTTTTGGCGTCTTCGACGTCGAGCTGAACCGTCGAAAGCTGGCATGAACCGTTTACCGAATCAATACCCTGAAACTCGTGTTTAAGCGCCCAATAGTGCTTCATTTTAGAAAGGACTTCGATAAGCGCCGGTTTTTTGGAATATTTTAAAAGTTCTACGATTTTATCCTTATACTTATCGTAATACTCTTTAACGATTCTGAAAACCACCGCATATTCGATACCGGTGCCTTCCGCAAGGTCGGCATATGTTTTATAAAGCGTCTGATACTCGTTAAAACCTTCTTCAAGATTAAGACAGAAACTGTGAATATCAGGCATAGTAAAGCCCCTGAGTCTTCTTAAACCGGACAATTCGCCGCTTTTTTCGTATCTGAAACTCTTTGAAATTTCATAAAACCTGAGCGGAAGCTGTTTATAACTCATTTTTGAGTCTTTTAACATCGAAAAAAGCCCGAAATCTCCCGCGAACCTTAAAACAAACTCTTTAGACGGCGCAAATCCTCCGGTTTCGGATTTTTCGTCAGGCACTAAAACGGAATAGTGCCTTTCGTGAAACGATTCGCCCTGCCCTTTGATTTCCGGCTTATTCCAGTTATAAATAAGGGGCGTTTCTATTTCCATGCAATTCAAACGGTTTAACGCAATATCCTCCGCCCAGTCGGATAGAAGTTTATACAACAGCGTTCCTTTGGGATAAAATCTCAGGTGTCCGGAATCCGAATTTTCCTCATGGTCGGCTATCTCGAGCCGTCTCATGGCAGGAACGGACGGAGGAGTTTCCCCTTCTTTTATTTTAAATTCTTCGTACGCAATAACCTTTCTGAGGGATGGAAAATCCTTGAGCGCTTGAGCGTCCAGAACGCTTTCGTTTTTTAAATCTACTTTTGTTTCCCGACCGTCGTAATTTAAAATTATGAATTCGCTTTCTACGTCCTTTACAACGTCCTCTCTCGTTTTTTTGGCAGAAACCGCCGCTGAACCTTCTGCCGAAGAACCGGTTATGTGTCTCGACGATTCGCTCAACGGATGACCTTTGCAAGAAATTTTAAAACTTTTATACCAGCCGAACGGGGCCCTGTAAACTTTAAAAAATGGATCTAGTTCCGTTTTTAGCGCGATAAGAGCGGAAACGGCAAGTTTCGGATCGGAAAGGCTGTTCGAAAGATGGGCGTATGGATATAAAACTAATACGGCGGGCTTTAATTTGTCGGCGATACTTTTTATTTCGACAGAAGCCTGCTTAACGATGTCGGCGATATTTTTTGCATCGCTCTTTTCGACGGTAGCGAAGACCACTAACGGCTCTTTAAAATAATTATCGTCTTGTTTTACGAGATTTAGATCTATCTCTTCGGCTGCGGGAGTTTTTCCGGTTAAAGAATAGTTAAAATCATCGGCGTGGATTATTAATAGCTGCATAATATAATATATATTTTAAAAGTCGTTTGGAAGACTTTCAAGCTCCTTTGCGGTAAACACCGGACCGTCTTTACATACGTAAACGCTTCCGACGTTGCATCTTCCGCATTTACCCAGCCCGCATTTCATTCTGTTTTCAAGAGTCGTAATAATATCGCCCTTGTCGAATCCCATTTTTTCTTCCAGCGATTTTAACGCAAACTTTATCATAATCGGTGGTCCGCATACTACGGCAATACTGTTTTCCCCTTTCAGGGGAAGCTGTTCGAGAATAGTCGGAACGAAACCTACTTTTCCGGCCCAGCCGGGAGTTTCTCCGCCCGGGTCCACGGTAATAACGACATCGGTGTTTTTATATTTTTTCCATTCGTCGAATATATTTTTATATAAGAGGTCTCCTACCGACCTTGCTCCGTATAAAATAGTTATTTTACCGTAATCGTCCCGCTCGTCGAGGCAGTATTCCATAATCGACTTTACAGGCGCCATACCGATACCGCCGCCGACAAAAACGAGGTCTTTTCCTTTCATTTTAGAGGTATCGAAATAGTTTCCGTAAGGACCCCTGAATGCAATTTTGTCGCCCTGATTTAAACCGTTAATACCGGAGGTCGCCCTTCCCGAAGTCCTGAAACTGAATTCAAAATATTCTTTTCTTAAAGGGGACGACGAAAATCCGAAGGTTGATTCTCCTTCCCCTATAAACGAAAATTCGCCGAACTGGCCCGGCAGAAAATCTATACTGCCGCCGTCTATGGTAAGACGTATGGTTTTGGTATCCGCGGTTTCCTGAATAATTTCTTTTATTTCCGCCAGTTTAGGCAAATAAATATTTTCCATTAACTATCTGCTCCCTGCTATTATATTATAAATTTTATTAATTTCTTATTGAAAGCCGCTTTTATTTTATGCGGTTTAAGCCATACCGGCTAAATCTTTAGCTATTTCTTTAATGTCTATGTCTTCGGGACAGTTTCTGGAACATCTGCCGCACCCTACGCATAAATACTTATCGAATTTTTCGCTGTATATTTTAAACTTATGCATTAATCTCTGTCTGTATCTGTCGCCCTGCGTAACTCTCGGATTATGTCCGGAAGTATGAAGGGTAAATATTCCGAACTGGCAGGAATCCCAGTTTCTAATCCTTCTGCCTTCTTTTAAGTTGCCCTCGTCCTGAATATCGAAACAGTGGCATGTCGGGCAGGTATATGTGCAGACGCCGCACCCGATACACGACAAAAATCTGTCCTGAAAATAATTATGCTCAAAATTTTTATCTAGAAAACTTTTAGCCTTTTCAATTTCAAAGAGCTTTTTCCAGTCCTTGTCCGCCGGAACCTGAGCTTTTGTAGTTTCTTTAAAGAGGTTTATATAGGGATTAATAAGATTTAAACCTTTTTCGCTCGTTACGACCGCAAAATATTGAGCTCCGGATTTTTTAAGAAGTATATCCGAACCGTAGGAACTTTCGGGCGAAAGTTGCATTTCGGCGCAAAAACAATAATTGTCCGGTTTTTCGCAGGCGATAGAAACTATCGTCAAATTTTTAAATCTTTCGTTAAAAAATTCGTCTTTATAGTCCCAGTTAAAAACTTTTTCCATTATAGGTCCGGCGGCGGCATCACACGGTCTTCCGCCGAAAATAACCCTTTTTTGATTTTCTCCCGCAACAGCTTCTATACCATCCTTTATGGCGGTATCCATGCCGGAAAAAGAATATTCGAATAACGTTTCCGTCTTTGGAAGAAGATATTCTTTATACGACATTTTAGGCAGAAGAATATCTAAGTTTGCGTCGTCGAATTTTTCGATTTTTCCGTAAAAAACGTCTCCGTCTTTGTTCACTGGCGCAATAACCTCAAAACCTCCGGATATAACCGAATCCACAAATCTTTTCAGGTTCTCCGCCGAAATTTCAAAATATTTTTCTTCCATTATAAGCCTTCTCCAATATCTTATTCCTTATTTAATGATAATCTTATTTAATAAAGTCGTTGAAATCGCTTTCGCTGAACACTCCGAAAACCGGTTTGGCATTAATATCCAATCCGGATTTATATCCAAACAAATTATATACGTCTTTTGCCATTTTTTCGTTTATAAGCATTAACGGAATATTTACCGGGCATGCTCTTTCGCATTCTCCGCAACCTATGCATCTGCCGGAAAGATGATATGCCCTTATAAGGTTCCACTGGGCATTGCCGGTCTCTTCCGAATTAGTATCTATCCACTGCGGCATATTTTTTTCCACTATACATCTTGAACAGTAACAAAGCGGGCAAGCCTGCCTGCAGGCATAACATTTAATGCATTTATCGAATTCTTGCGCCCAAAAAGCATTTTTCTCTTCGGCGCTCATAGATTCGAGCTTTTCTATTTCGGCATAAGGTTTAACGTTTCCGGACAGACTTAACTCGGGTTCTTCAGTTTCGATAAGAAAATCGTAAAGTACGGGCGTGTGTTCCCGACATATAAGACATTTATCGTAAACGGTATATTCCGAAACTTCAGTTTCGCCTTTGTCGGCAAGATTTTGCTTTATTACGCCGTTACACTGCATACCGATAATTTTTATATCGTCTCTGGATATTTGATATTCCTGAATTAAGGTATTAACGGCTTTTTCGTCGCAACCTTTAACGGCTATCCCAATTTTTCCAAATTTTTTGACTTCCTGCTTTTTTAAGAAAACCGCAAGGTCCTGAACGGCATGCCGACTAAAAGAAAGCTTTTCGGCTTCTTCCGGCTTTGTAATAAAAACAGGTCTCATTCTTTGCGGATTTGAACCTTTTGTATAACCTATGAACAGGTTCGCTTCTCCGCTTTCGAGAAGTTCTTTTGCTATTTTTTGCAGTTTTTCGTCGGTTTTTGTGTTTGCCATAAATATATCCTTTATTTTTTTGTAAATATGTCCGTCGTTTGAGCCGGCAGAGATTTAATTTTATCCGTAAATTCGTTAATTACGGCAACCCATTTATTTCCTTCCGATGCGCTTATCCACGAAAATTCCACTCTGTTTAAATCTACGCCGAGATAACCGAGCAAATCCCTGAATGTTGCATATTTTCTTCTTGAATGATAATTTCCGCTTGTATAATGACAGTCTCCGGGATGACATCCGGAAACTAAGACGCCTTTAGCGCCTTTTTTAAAGGCTTCTACGATAAAAAGAGGGTCTATTCTTCCGGTGCAGGGTAATTTAATAACCCTTACGTTATCGGAGTATTTCATTCTGCTTGTTCCGGCGAGGTCTGCCCCGTTATATGTGCACCAGTTGCAGACAAACGCTATTAATCTCGGCTCGCTTTGATTGCCCGCGCTAAGTTCCGACCCTTCTTCTTGTTTTTCCTTTTCTACGTCTTTACCTTCCATATCTGAAAGACTCCTTATTTTGTTTCAATATTGAATTCCGGCCTTTCCATTTTGTAATAAAGATTGGTGAGCCACGCTGGAGTTAGCCACGCTGGACTCCGTCCGTCCGCGTTAACAGCGAAACAATCCGTCTTTATACCGCTAACGATTTAATTTCCGCATATATCTGGTCGTCCATAAATCCTTTAACGTCGATAGACTTAGAGAAGCAGGCGTTTACGCATGCTCCGCAGCCCGTACAGAGTCCCGGATTCACGTTTGCTACTACCTTAATTAGTTTTCCGCTTCTATCTTTAATTTCTTTTCTGCTTATAGCGCTGTAGGCGCAGACTCTCTGACAGTAAAAACATGCGACGCACGTCGCTTCGTTTACATTAGCTATAGTGCCTTCGACTTCATATTCGCTTTTGGAAAACAAGCCGAGTATTTTTGAAGCCGCCGCAGAACCTGAAACGACTGATTCCGGAATATCCCTCGGCCCCTGAGCCATACCGGCAAGAAATATACCGGCGGTAGAAGACTCGGCAGGTCTCAGTTTAGGATGCGATTCCGTAAGAAAACCGTATTTATCGTATGATATTCCAAGCATCTGCGCAAGTTTATCGGAACCTTTTTTGGGTAATACGCCTGTAGCAAGAACGACCATATCCGCCGCAATTTCTACCTGATTTCCGGAAAGGGTATCGGCTCCTTTAACTATAAGTTTACCGTCGTCTTCATATATTTTAGACACCCTGCCTCTCAAATAGACCGCGCCGTCCTGCTCCATAGCGCCTCTAACGAACTCTTCATATCCTTTGCTCGTCGATCTTATATCTATATAAAAAACATAACTCTGCGAACCGTGAACCTTGTGGGCGAACAGTTTTGCATGTTTGGCCGTGTACATACAGCACACTTTAGAACAATAAGGAACGCCTTTTTCCGGATCCCTCGAACCTACGCACTGAACAAAAACTATAGTCTGCGGCGTCTTTCCGTCCGAAGGTCTTTTAATGACGCCCTCGGTTGGACCGGAAGCCGATAATAACCTTTCAAACTGCAATCCCGAAACTACGTCCTTGAATTTTCCGTATCCGTATTCGCCGTACATCGAAGTATCCATAAGGTCGTATCCCGTAGAAGCTACTATTGCGCCGACGGTTTCTTCTATTATTTCGTCCTGAAGGCTGAAGTCTATACACTTTGGTCCGCAGGCATCCAAGCATTTCTGGCATTTACCGCCTTTTTTATAGTGAAGGCAGACGGAGCGGTCAAGCACGGGAATAAGCGGCACCGCTTGCGGAAAAGGAACATATATTGCGGTTCTTTCGGATAGATTCAGATTAAATTCGCTTTTTACGTTTTTATGCATAGGGCAGGCATTCCAGCATTCGCCGCATCCAGTGCAGTCTTTTTCGACGACGCTTTTTGTTTTTTTCCTTATTTTTATTTTAAAATTGCCTATGTAGCCGGACACGTCTTCTATCTCTGAATAAGTATATAATTTTATGTTGGGGTGCTGGTTTGCCTCGACCATTTTTGGAGTCATTATACAACTTGAACAGTCGAGAGTGGGAAAGGTTTCGTCAAGCTGTATCATTCTGCCGCCTATCGAGGGTTCTTTTTCCACAAGTATAACTTCTACTCCGCCGTTTGCTATATCGAGAGCCGCCTGTATTCCTGCTATTCCTCCGCCTATAACTAATGCTTTTTTATTTAAAGGGACTCTGACGTCTTCGATAGGTCTGTCTCTTTTAACCTTCTCGACCATCATTTTCATTAAGTCGACGGCTTTTGCCGTAGCTCTTTCTTTATCTTCGTGCACCCAAGAAACCTGTTCTCTTATATTGGCTATTTCTACAAAATACGGATTTAGCCCCTCTTTTACCGCCGCCTTCCTGAAAGTATTTTCGTGCATATGAGGCGAACACGCCGCAAGGACGACGCCGGTTAAATTTTTTTCTTTTATTACGTTTCTTAAGCTATTCTGACCGGGGTCGGAGCACATATATTTGTAATCGACGGCGCTGACTACTCCGGGAATCTTAGCCGCTTCTTCTCTTACTTTTTCGACGTCCACCGTTCCGGCGATATTAGAACCGCACCAGCAGACAAACACGCCTATTCTTGCCATAATATATACCTCGTATATCGCTCTATTTTTATTTTAATTGCTCCGGTACAACAAAATTGGTTAGCTATGCTGGACTCCGTCCCATCTTTGACTGCATAAAACCATGGTTTTATAAACGCAGGCAAAGATATGCCCGCAATAACAAATTTTTAGTTATATTTTCATCTATTGTTGATTAGTTAATCCTTCTATCTTTTTTAAAACCCTGTCTGCGGCAACCATATGTCCGTCGATTGCAAGGTTTTTAGGATCTATACCGAATGAAAGACCTAATAGCTCGGTTATAAAAAGAACCGGCAAGCCAATTTTCTCATCGTATTTTCTTTCTATTTCTTTCTGTCTGACGTCTAAATTTGAATGGCAGAGAGGACATGCGACGACGACAAGGTCTGCGCCGTGTTTTTTAATATCGTATAATATGTTTCCGGTTAAAGCCATGACCACGTCGGGTTTGGAAAGAGAATTAATTGCGCCGCAACATTCCGTTTTAAAAGAATAATTCACCGGTTCCGCTCCGGTGAGAGCAACCAGTTCGTCCATAGTCACCGGATTTTCTGGGTCGTCGAACTGCATAACCTTGGGAGGCCTTACTAACAAACATCCGTAATATGAGGCGACTTTAAGTCCGGCTAAAGGCTTCGTTACCATAGATTTTATTTTATCTTTTCCAACGACGCCGATAAGAAATTCGAGCATATTGTTGATGCTCATTTCTGAATTATAAGGCATTTCCAGCGAATCGGTTATTTTCTCTTTGAGTATATCGTCATTTTTTAATTCGTAAGCGGCGTTTTTAAGTCTGTTAGAACACGCCGCGCATGGGGCGAGGACGGATTCAAAGCCGTCTTTTTCGGCTATTGCAAGGTTTCTTGCCGGAAGAGCAACGGAAAGATTGTGATTAATGCTGTGAGCCGCGGAAGCGCCGCAACAGTTCCAATCCGGTATCTCCTTTACCTCGATGTTCATAGCTTCAAGTATTTTTAATAAAGATACTTCATATTCAAACGATGTTCCCTTAAGCGAACATCCGGGGTAATATGCTAATTTCATATATTATAATTTCTCCCGATAATTGAAAATTTAATTTTTACTCGAAATCTTTAAAAATTTTAGCAATCTGATTTAAATTTGAAATTTTTTCTCCATACATTTTGAGTTTTCCCTTCTCAAGCATTTTAGGGGCTAAAAACATATCTCTGAAAAGATGGCGGGTTTTTAATTTATATTTTCCTACTAATTCAAGTTCGAATATCCTACCGTTAGACCTGACGTTATCGAGAAATACTTCGTGAAACATCTGGACTTCTCTTTCGGTTTTAGAGGCAATTCCTTTTTTCTCCGCTATCTCCCTGAGAACGTCCATAATTCCCGTAACTTCGAACCCTTTAGGGCAACGCGTCGAGCATGTATTACAAGAAACGCAGAGCCATATCGTTTTGGAATTTAAAACTCTATCTTCCATTCCAAGCTCGGTCATTTTTATGATCTGATTCGGAGTATAATCCATCTCGAAATTGACGGGGCATCCGGCTGAACATTTGCCGCATTGGTAACACTTGGCTAATTTATCGTGCAGCATCGATTCTACCTTAGATGCAAAATTGCGCCTGTTTTGTTCGTTTATGACCGTTTTCATCGTTTTATCCCAAATTTAAAAATTGACTTAGGCTTTTTTATATTTTTTCCCGGATTTTTAAAAACCACATTATTTTATTATAATCCATATTTAATTTTTAGTCAAGAAATTTTAGCTAAATTTTCGCTAAATTTGTCAAGGCAAAGTAGAAATTTTCGCTAAATTTTCGCTAAATTTAGCGAAATTTAGCGAAATTTAGCGAAAAATTATGCGGCAGGGTCAACGCCCAGTAAATCGTAATCCTTTATTTTTGATATCGTAACGGAAGTAAAACCTCCGCCTTGCTTATAGTTAGAATTGTTTTTTAAGTCTCCGGCGTACATATAAACTCTTCCGTCGATATCCGGAGCCTGAAAATAAGTCCTCATCTTAACGGTTTTATTGCTTATTTCGTCGATTATCGCTTCGTATGTCAGTCCCAAATGCTTGGATAATATGGACGGCATAAGGGATTTTTGGGTTTCCATCAGTATTTTATATCTTTCCGATTTTATCTTTGCGTTTACTTTTGAGGCTAATTTATAAGAAGCGGCAGATCTTTCGTCCGAATATTTAAAAACTCCAAGATTGTCAAATTTTACGTCTTTAACAAAATTTAAAAGCTCTCCGAAGTCTTTATCGGTTTCCCCGGGAAAACCCGCTATAAGGGATGTTCTTAATGCGGCTTCGGGTATTTCTTTTTTTATTTTTTCAATCAGGTTTATTATGTCTTTTTTGGTTTCTCCACGCTTCATAAGTTTCAGTATCCGGTTGCTTATATGTTGCAAAGGCATATCCATATATTTCTGGATTTTTTCTTCCCCTTTTATAAGACCGGTTAACTCATCGGTAAAAAGGCTCTTCATAGGATATATATACATAAGTCTTATCCACTTTATGCCTTTTATTTTTACAAGCTCTTTTAAAAGCAGATATAAGCCGTTTTTTATGCTTAAATCGGCGCCGTAATAAGAAGTGTCCTGTGAAACTATTATAAGCTCTTTAACCCCCGCCGAAGCTAGATATGCGGCTTCATTTTTTATCTCTTCTATTGATTTAGACCGATATGCGCCTCTTATGGAGGGTATAGTGCAAAAAGAGCAAGTCCTGCCGCATCCTTCGGATATTTTGAGATATGCGGTTCTTTTTAAATTAAAATGCTCCCTTTCATATTTTCCTGACGTTTGCCGATTTAGATTTTCGCGCGTTATTTCTTTGCCGGCTATTGCGGCAAGTTCCTCGATTATTTTTTCTTCGTCGAAAGTATCAAGAAAAATATCTACTTCCGGAAGTTCCTTTTTAAGAGCTTCAATATTATTATTCGCCATACAGCCGGTTACCGCTATATATTTTATGCCGCCCGACCGTTTTTTATTAACGGTTTCCATAATTACGCCTATGGATTCTTTTCTTGCCGCTTCTATGAACCCGCATGTATTGATAACGCAAATATCGCAATTATCGACGTCGGAAGTAAATTTGATACCCGATTTTTCTATGCGGGTAAACATTGTCTCGGAATCCACCTGATTTTTTGGGCATCCTAAACTGATAAGATTAAAACTTAAAGGCATCTATGGTTTTTTATTTTTTATATTGACAAATGACTTTAAAGTCATTATTATTAATTTTATTAACGTTATTTAAAATAAAACTGACATCTATTTATATTTTATTTATCGTTCATTTACAATAATATCTTATAATATAAATTAATATCATAATATAAAACGGCGCTTAAAGCCATAAAAAAAATGAAAAAATACGGTAAGAAAAAAAATAAATCTACCGGCTCCTTTTTTCTTCTATTTTTTCTCTTGATCGTTTTCATATCTTTAATTGCGGAAACGAGCAGCCGCTCCTTTGCCGAAACGGGAATAATAACTTTAAATATAGCGGGACAAAAAGCAGTCGATACGGCAAGTAAAACTCCCCATATTAAAGCTGCAAGTATAACCTTAAAAGACGCATTACGGCTTGCTTTAAAACTTTATCCCGGCATATTGACTTCCAAATATTCCTATATCTCATCGATTTATGCCAAAAACGAAACGCTTTCTCAATATTATCCGCAAATTTCCGCAACGGCGGGATTTTCAAAAAATTCCGTTATGGACGTAGGTAATAATACGGTAATTTCCGGAGGACGGGTAATTACCGAGCCGGGGATAAATTACTCCCTGAACAATTACTCGGCAACTTTAAACGCGGCATATACGCTTTATTCTTTCGGTTCGCGCTATTACAACTATCTTAACGCAAAATACCGGATGAAAGGGGCAAACGCAGGTTATAATTATGCCGTTGACAGCGACCTTTATAACGTAATCCTCAATTTTGCCGAATATTTCGCCGATAAGGAACTAATGAAAGCAGATAAAGAAAATCTTAAAAACGACGAAGTCCAGTATAAAGCGGCGGAGGCGTTTTATAAAGTCGGAACCGGCGACCTTTTAGACGCCGAAACTGCAAAGGCGGCTATGGAAACTGCAAAGGCGGCTTATATAAATTCTATATTCAACGTCCGCATAGCAAGGCTGGCTCTTTTAAATTCCATAGGGCTTCCGCCTTCGAAAAATTACGTTTTCATAAATACCTTGAAATTTAAACCTTTTAAAAGCAAACTGCAAAGGCTAATTAAATCGGCAGTTAAAAATAATCCTCAGCTAAAACAGGCTCTGTATGCGGTAAAGGCGGCAAGGGCTTCCGTAAAACAGTCGGACAGCGGTTATTATCCGGCTTTTAACGCCGATTTTTCATATACCGGACAAAATTCCTCGTTTCCTTTGAACAGGAATTATTCCGCCGGACTATCTGTTTCTATACCGATTTTTAACGGATTTTTGACCC
This sequence comes from bacterium, assembly GCA_027318865.1. GTDB lineage: Bacteria > SZUA-79 > SZUA-79 > Acidulodesulfobacterales > Acidulodesulfobacteraceae > Acidulodesulfobacterium_A. Next base: position 31,802 of record DAHVOJ010000008.1, read on the forward strand.
AAAATCAGATAGATTATTCTAAAGCGGCGTTAAACGGCAGTATCTGGAATAAAAAACTGACGGAAAATAATATCGTCTATAGCGTATCGAGCGATTATTACGCTTTAAACAACCAGTATTTAACGGTTAAGGCGCTGAAATCTTCCGAGACGGCGTCAAATCTTGCTTATACGCTGGCTCTAAAAAGTTACGAGGTAGGAGTCGGTTCTATGGTTCAGCTTGTAACGGCAGATACGCAGTATATTTCTGCGGTAACAAGCTATATAAACGGCAGATACACGTATTTTTATCTTAAAGCGAAGCTCTATTCGGACCTCGGTTTAATGGTAAAACATTATTTAAAATAATTATGTAAAATAAACGGAATTAGGACAATATCATGGTGAAAAAATGTGGAAAAATAAAAAAATAGTCATAATAACAATTGCCGTTTTGCTTTTTATATTCGCCGCATCGTATTTTATTATAAAATCGAAAGCGCAAAAAATTTCTTACGACCTTTATACGGTAAAGCCGATTACCATACAAAAATACATTACCACGACGGGAACGGCAAACCCCATCACCACTATAAACGTCGGCGCGCAGGTATCCGGAATATTTTCCAAACTCTACGTCTGGTATAATTCTATCGTAAAAAAGGGCCAGCTTCTTGCAGAAATAGACCCTGCCCCGTTTATTCAAAAGGTTGACCAGGATAAAGCCAATCTTGCTTCGGCAAGAGCCAACGTTTTAAAACAAAAAGCGCTTTTAGCCTACGATAAACTCACATATATCAGGGATAAAAAATTATGGAAAGAAAACCTTATATCTCATCAGACCGAACAGAACGCTTACAGCGTTTATCTTCAGGATATTGCCCAGCTTAAATATTTAACGGCTGCCGTAAATGTGGTAAAAGCACAGTTGAATCAGGATGAAATAAATTTATCTTATACAAAAATATACTCGCCCGTTAACGGCATTATAATAAACGTGGGGGTGGTAGTGGGACAAACCGTCGCTTCAAGTTTTCAAACGCCGAACCTTTTCGTAATCGGCGAAGATATTAAAAAAATGGAAATCGATACGACGACGAACGAAGCAGACCTCGGCGGTATAAAAAAAGGCGACAGGACCTCGTTTACGGTTTATGCTTATCCGGATAAAACTATCTGGGGTAAGGTTCATAATATAAGAATAAATCCAACTACCGTTTCAGGAGTCGTGAGCTATAACGTAACGATATTTTTCGACAATAAAAAAGAACTCATACTTCCGGGAATGACCGCTATAGTTAAAATTTACGTTTCTGAAAAAAAAGGCGTCTCAGGCATTCCTAATTCTGCTTTAAGATTTATCCCGACGGGAGAAAATAAACAAATTTTAGATAATATATCAAAAAAATTGAAAACCGGCGAGGGCGTCGTCTGGATATTAAAAAACGGATTTCCTAAACCTGTTATAGTAAAGCTCGGCGTAAACAACGACGAATATACCCAGATTATCTCGAAAGATATTAAAAACGGCGCCGAAGTAATAACCGGGGTAAAATCTTCCTATCAAAGCGCGGCGGCACGCGGAAGAAGAATGTTCTTCTAACGGTAATTATATAATATGACGAACGGCTATGATATTCGGGGCAATGCTCCTCTGATAATGCTTGAAAATATAGGTATGATTTATAAAATAGGCGATATTTCCTATGAAGTGCTAAAAGGCATTAATCTTACAATTGAAAACGGAGAATTTGTTTCGATAATGGGCGCGTCGGGTTCCGGCAAATCTACCCTTATGAATATACTCGGATGTTTGGATAAACCTACGTCCGGAAGCTATTTTCTTGAAGGAAGAGACGTCTCCGGTTTAACTTCGGACGAACTTGCCGAGATACGCAACAAAAAGATAGGCTTCGTATTTCAGGGGTTTAATCTTATACAGAGGCTGTCCGTTATAGAAAACGTTATGCTGCCGCTTTATTATTCCGGCCTCCATTCTAAGGATTCTGAGGAAATGGCAATGGAAGCGTTAAAACTCGTTGACCTTTCCGAAAAAGGAAATAAATTTCCTAACCAGATATCCGGCGGAGAACAGCAGAGGGTTGCTATCGCAAGAGCCATAGTAAACAATGCGCCGATAATAATGGCCGACGAACCTACTGGAAATCTCGATTCCGTGAGAGGCGCCGACGTTATGAATTTTTTCGAAAAAATAAATGCGGAGAGAGGAGCCACCATTATTCTCGTATCGCATGATAGGCATATAGCGGGTTACGGAAGAAGACTCGTTACCGTTAAAGACGGAATGATTATATCTTCGGAAACGATAACAGTATAACAGTAAAGATATGAAACAAAAACATGTAAAATTCGCCTTTTTTCTGGACTTAGAATCTGCATATAAAACTCTTTTGCGAAATAAAATAAGGTCGTTTTTGACCATATTGGGCATAATTATAGGCGTGGGTTCGGTTATTGCAACAATCAGCATAGGGCAGGGAGCTTCGAGAGCCATACAGAATTCCATTAATTCTATGGGTTCCAATATGCTTATCATACTTCCTGGTTCGTCGTCTCTCGGAGGCATTAGGAGCGGATTCGGAATCCTGCCTGATTTAACTTTAAACGATGTTTACGCTATAAGAAAACTTCCCGCGGTAAAAACCGATTCGGGAAACCTCGGTATGGGACAACAAGTCGTTTGGCACGGCAATAACTGGTCAACGCTCGTTATAGGCGCGAGCTCCACTTTTACGGAAATTAGGAATTGGCCGGTCGCAAAGGGAACTTTTTTTACGCATCAACAAGTCGCCTCGGCGGCAAACGTTGCCGTAATAGGCAATACCGCCGCTGCCGAACTTTTCGGACTTATAAATCCTATTGGACATATAGTAATTATACATAATGTTCCGTTTACGATAATCGGACTTTTATCGGTTAAGGGTTTTAACGCGTTCGGTCAGGACCAGGACGATACGGTCGTAATTCCGATAACCACTATGCTGGAAAAAATTGCGGGAACGACGTGGGTGCATGCAATAGCGGTATCGGCAAAAACATCTAAAGATACTTCTTTGGCGCAATCGGAAATAACGGCATTATTAAGGCAAAGGCATCATATTCCGCCGCGCAAGCCGGACGACTTTTTCGTCCGGAATCTTACCGAACTCGCGGCAACCGCAAACTCGAGCGCAAATACTTTTACGATTCTTTTAGCAAGCATAGCCGCCGTTTCACTGCTTGTGGGCGGCATAGGCATAATGAATATAATGCTTGTTTCCGTTACGGAAAGAACGAAAGAAATAGGAATCAGAATGGCGATAGGGGCCAAAAAATCGGATATTCTAAAACAGTTTTTAATAGAATCTTCCGTTTTAAGCCTTTTCGGCGGAATACTCGGCATAGGTCTCGGCTTTGGCATTTCAAGCGCAATTTCGGCTTTTTCCCCGCTTAAAACTATCGTTACTACCGAACCTATAATAATCTCCCTCGTCTTTTCCTTGTGCGTAGGAATATTTTTCGGCTTTTATCCCGCATTTAAAGCCTCAAGGATGAATCCGGTCGAAGCTCTTAGATACGAATAATTCAACCGCCGGCTTTCATATTTTTTATATTTCTGTTATATTAATAACATAAATAATATATAGAATATTAAAAATTTAGTATCAATCATATTATATATACGCAAAATACGCAAAAGATGTTTAAGACTTTAAAAGAAAATATAAATTCTGTTTACGAAAGAGACCCGGCGGCAAGAAACGCCGTAGAAGTATTGTTGTGCTACCCGGGGCTTCATGCCGTATATTTTCATAAAATTTCGCATTTTTTATGGGAACATAAATGCAGGCTCCTCGCAAGGTTGGTTTCGCAGACCGGAAGATTTTTTACCGGAATCGAAATTCATCCCGGAGCAAAGATCGGAAAAAGATTTTTTATAGACCACGGTATGGGAGTCGTGATAGGCGAGACGGCGGAAATAGGCGACGACGTCACGATTTATCACGGAGTTACGCTGGGCGGGACAAGCTGGAAAAAGGAAAAAAGGCATCCGACTATAGAGGACAGAGTAATAATAGGCACTGGAGCAAAAATATTAGGGCCTTTAACGATTGAACACGACTCTAAGGTCGGAGCTAATTCGGTAGTCGTAAATGCCGTGCCGGCTCATTCAACCGTGGTCGGAATACCAGCGAAATCGGCAAAACGGGATGAATCGGAGGTTCACGACAATATCGACCTTGAACATAACAGGCTGTTCGATCCCGCTTTTTACGAAATTTCGCTTTTAAAATCGAAAATATCGGAACTTGAAAATAGAATATCGGAACTTGAATCGGGCGGCAAAAAATAAAAAAATGAAACTTTCTTCAAAAGGACAGTATGCCGTAAGGGCGTTAATATATCTGACTTATAATTCAAAAGACAATTCCGTGCCGGTAGGCTTGAAAGAAATAGCCGCAGGAGAATCTATTTCCCTGCATTATCTCGAACAGATATTTTTTATACTAAAAAAAGCCGGAATAGTTAAAAGCCTGAGGGGTCCCAACGGCGGCTACCTGCTTAACAAAAAACCTTCGGAAATATTTATAGGAGATATAATAGCATCGGTAGAGCCTATAGAAATAATAAGCTGCATCAGCAAGTCAAAAGCTAAGAAGGAATGCAGAAGAAAATCCGTCTGCCTTGCTTTCGATATGTGGAATTCCATATCTAACAAAATAACGGAATTTCTTAATTCTATAACAATAAAAGACGTTATAGACGAATATAAACAAAAACAGGCTGTATTAAATAAAGATAAATATAGCCTGTGAACCACCCCGTCAGGCTGACGCCTGCCTCCCCTCCTTAAAAAGGAGGGGAGCTGTTGCCGGGCGGCTAATGTGTTTTAACTCCACTCCTTTTTAAGATATATTCTTCTGCGCGCTTTAAAAGGCACTGCTTTTTAGCAGAAGAATATGGGAGAGCCTGTAGCTATGGAGTTCAGCGTATATAAAGCCGAAGGCTTTATGCCGAACGGAATGGGTGGTTTTTAAATAGTTTCAGAATATGAGATTATGCCGACAGAATTCAATTCCGTCGCCATCACAAATTTGACTATATGCCGAGAATTTACTTAATATATAAATAGCGAAGTTAAAACTTTAGAAACAATAAATCACAAATTTGACTATATGCCGAGAATTTACTTAGACTATAATGCGACTACTCCTATTGACCCTTCGGTTCTGGAAGAAGTCGTAAATACCCTTAAAAATTATCAGGGCAATCCTTCTTCGGTTTATGAAGAAGGGCGGTCGGCTAGAATTCTAATAGAAGACTCCAGGGACTTTATCAAATCTTTTTTAGACGCAGGAAATTCCGGAGAAATTATCTTTACGTCCTCCGGTTCGGAATCCGTTAATCTTGCTATAATCGGCTCGGTTTATGCATATATGAGGAATAATAAAAAAATCGTTCCCCATATAATAACTTCTACGGTCGAACACCATGCCGTCCTCAATACTTTCAAGTTTTTGGAATCTATCGGCGTAGAAACGACTTATATAGGAGTAAACGAATTTGGAGCGATTAATACCGAAGATATCGTAACCGCAATAAAAGAAAATACCGTGTTAGTTTCTATAATGGGCGCAAATAACGAAACAGGAACCATATTTCCTTTAAAACAAATTTTCGAAGAAGTTAAAAAAGTTAAAAACGACTTGCTTTTCCACAGCGATTTGGTTCAGGTTATCGGAAAGAGTTATTTCAGCCTCAAAGATATTCCGCTGGATTTATGCAGTTTTTCGGGACACAAGTTTTATGCGTTAAAAGGCTGCGGAGCTTTATACGTAAAAAAGGGGGTGGATATAGACCCCATAATACACGGCGGGCATCAGGAGCGCGGATTAAGAGCCGGAACGGAAAACATAGGCGGTATCGTTTCAATGGCAAAAAGCTTAAATATTTTCAAAAATGTTATGAATGAAGAAATAGGCAGAATCGGTACGCTCGGCGGCATTTTCTTAGATAAACTTTTTTACGGCATTGAAGGCATAAAACTCAACGGACATCCGGTAAACAGGCTTAAAAACACTATAAACGTGTCTTTCGACGGGGTAAAATCCGAAACTCTGCTTTTTAATCTCGACCTTTACGGAATCAGCGCTTCCGCAGGTTCCGCCTGTAATGCCGGAGCCGTTTCCCTGTCCCATGTTTTAAAAGCTCACGGATACGACGTTAAAAGAATAGAATCCGCTATAAGATTCAGCATAGGCAGATTTACCACGGAGGATGATATAGATTATGCGGTAAGCGCTATAAAAAAAGGCGTATTAAAATTAAGAACTAATCCCGCGTAAAAAAATAAATTGTCATTCCTGCGAAAGCAGGAATCCAGATATTAAAACTTTTGGGATAAATCCTGTATAAAAAAGCATTAAGTTTAATTGTAGTTTATTATATTATATAGATTCCTGCTTTCGCAGGAATGACAAGCAAATAAAATGCTTATAAAATCTAACAAAACCGTAGCCGTTGCAATGTCCGGCGGCGTGGACAGCTCGGTAAGCGCAATAATTCTAAAAAACAGAGGATATTCCGTAATAGGCGTTTCCATGCATCTGATTTCGGGCAATGTTGCTTCAGGCGCTTTAAAAACCTGCTGTAGTATAGACGACATAATATCGGCAAAGAGGGTATGCGTAAAACTCGGCATACCTCATTTTGTTATAAACCTCGAAAACGAATTTAAGACGGCGGTAATAGACCGCTTTGTTTTGGAATATCTCGGCGGAAAAACCCCCAACCCCTGTATTCTATGTAACTGCGTTATGAAGTTCGATCTGCTTCTTAAGAGGGCAAAAGAACTGGGCGCAAAATTTCTTGCAACGGGTCACTATGCAAGAATAACAAAAAATACGTCGGGACTATATTTTCTTTTGAAGTCCAAAGACTTAACGAAAGACCAGTCTTACGTTCTTTACGACCTTTCGCAGGAAAACCTTAAAAGCATTATATTTCCCGTCGGCAATATGAATAAAAGACAGACAAGACAAATAGCTTCCGACGCAGGATTTGCGGAAATTTCCGGCAAAAAAGACAGCGTCGAGATATGTTTTATTCCAAATAAAGATTATGCGGGATTTATAAAAAAGCAATCCTCTGAACTCCCGGATATTTCAAACGGCTGTTTAAAAAAAGGATTTATAAAAAATTTAAAAGGCGAAATAATCGGCGAGCATAACGGTATTTTTAACTATACCGTGGGGCAGAGGAAAAGGCTCGGCATTTCGTCTAAAAATCCTCTTTACGTCGTTAAAATTTCTGCGGAAAACAATGAAATTTTTGCAGGTAATTTAGAAGATTGCCTGTCGGATGCTTTAACCGTTAAAAATTTTAATTTTATCAATCCCGGAGATAAAAACATACTGCATGAAATGAAAACAACCGCAAAAATAAGATACTCCTCGCCTGATTACAAGTGCAGCGCATTCGTTTCCGAAGGCGGTTCGGTAAAAATTAAATTTGACGAAAAAGTAAAATTTATAACCCCGGGACAGTCCATCGTCGTATATTCGGGCATTAAAGTAATAGGCGGCGGAATTATTGAATAATAAATTAAAAATGAATAATTTTTAATTTAATTAATATAATAAACATATAATATATGGAAAACCTGAATATAACACGAAACATTATAGCCGAACTGTTCGGCGAAGAACGAATGCAGAGCGGAAATGAACCCGTTAAATGCGCCGTCGTTTCTTCAGGCTGCAAGCTTAATCAGTTTGAATCGTGCCAGCTTTCGGAAATATTTAAGAAATTTAATATTTCCACGGCAGAATACGGCGAACCGGAAATCGATATTTTTTTAATAAATACCTGCACGGTTACGGACAAAGCCGATATAGAAACAGAAAGGACTATAAGAAAAATAAAAAAACTTTATCCGGAAAGCCGTTTGATTGTTGCGGGATGTTCAGCTCAGACAAATAAAAACAGATTTGCAGGCGACGCCGGCATTAAACTTATGGATAACGTAAAAAAAGCCGAACTTATAAAAAATTCGGTAAAAGAATTCCCTGATTCTGTTTTTAACCAAAAAAGAACCAGACCCTATTTGAAAATTCAGGAAGGCTGCGGGCTTGGGTGTTCTTACTGCATAATACCTAAAGCAAGACCCGTCAAATGGTCGCTCGATATAAAAAATGTTTTGCATTACATCGAAGAATTTAATAAACTCGGCTTTCGAGAAATAATATTGACGGGGGTCAATATAGGCTCTTATAAAGACAAAAAATCCGGCGCAGGATTTAAAGAACTTCTTATAGCGGCGGAAGAACTAAAAAACGACGTAAAAATAAGGATAAGTTCCATAGACCCGATATACATAGACGACGAAATTATTAAAATTTTTGCGGCTTCTAAGAAAATAAGAAATCATTTTCATATACCTCTTCAGAGCGCTTCCGACGGAATACTTAAATTAATGAAAAGAAATTATTCTTTTAAGGACTATTCGGTTATTGCCGAAAAAATTTGCAAATCGGTATCCGGCGCCGCAATAGGAACGGATATAATAAGCGGCTTCCCCGGCGAGACCGAAGACGATTTTCACGAAACAGAAGAAAACCTTAAAAAACTCCCTGTTTATTACATACATGCATTTTCTTATTCGGACAGAGCCGGAACGGAATCTTATTTTTTAAAACCGAAAATTAAGGAATCGGAAATTAAACGAAGAACCGGCATAATAAGAGAAATTTCTCTGCAAAAAAAATTAAAATTTCATAATAAATTTCATAATAAAACTTTAGAATTTCTAAGCCTTACCGATAATAAAGCGCTAAGTTCCAATTATATTAAAGCAAAAATATCGGGAAATCCCAATTTAGCTCAAGGGACGGAATTTAAAGGTAAAATTATAAATACGGGGGGGCGCTTAAGGAAGGACGAAGTTTCGGAAGTTCTTGTAGAAATTCAAACTTTTATATAAGAAATGGATTATAATATTATTGAAAAAAGAATAGGATATTCGTTTAAGGACAAATCGTTAATAGACCTTGCATTTACCCATAAATCTATAAGCGCCGAGAAAAACTACGAAAGATTGGAGTTTCTCGGCGATGCGGTTATAGGCGCGGCAGTGGCGGAATATCTTTATAAAAACTTTAAGGATTTAAACGAAGGAGAGCTTTCAAAATACCGTGCGGCGCTTGTAAGGCTTGAGGCACTTTATAATATTGCGCAAAATCTTCAAATTTCGGAGTTTATTTTGAAAGAGCGGGGTAACGGGGAATCCGGATTAAATCTTAAAAACAAAAGAATAATCGGCAACGTTTACGAAGCTGTTATAGGAGCAATTTTTTTAGATTCGTCGTATAAAACGACCAAAAAGATTTTGTTAAAACATATTTTAAAAATTAATCCCTATATTTATAAAGAAATTGCCGAAAATTTAGATTTTAAGACCGACTTGCAGGAAATAGTCCAGAAAGAAACCGGCAAGACGCCGAAATATTTTACGGTTAACAAGGAAGGACCCGATCACGATGCCGTTTTCACTATCTGTGTCAAAATAGATGATGAAATTTTTGCTTTCGGACGGGGCAATACTAAAAAAATAGCTGAGCAGAATGGAGCAAAAATTGCAATCGAAAGATTTCTGGAGAAAATAAATGATAAAAAATAAGGATTTTTTTGTCTTGATAATAGGCAGACCGAATGTAGGCAAATCGACTATATTTAATAAAATACTCGGCGGAACTTCAGCTTTGTCTTCAAAAATATCGGGAACTACATTAGATTTAAATATTAAAAAAGTATCTTATAACGGGGTTGATTTTTTGATTTCCGACAGCGGGGGTTTTAATGTTTCTCCGGCAAACGAAATAGAAAAAAAAATAACGGATAAGGTTTTTGAATATTCAAAAAAAGCCGGCATTATATTATTTGTCGTCGATTTTAAAAGCGGATTTATACCGGAGGATAGGGAAATTTTTCTTCGTTTAATAAAAAACGGAGCAAATATTATTCTCGTAATTAATAAAGTAGATTCGCCGAAAGATATATATACTGCAATTACCGAATTTATCGGTCTCGGTATAAAAACAGTTTTAACCGTAAGCGCCGAAAAAGGAACGGGCATAGGCGAAATACTAGAAAAAATTGTCGAAGAAATAAATTTAAAAAAACCTGTCAAACCAAAAATATTAATTGAAGAAAACGGTTTTAAAATTGCGATTATAGGAAGACCCAACAGCGGAAAATCCACTTATATAAACACAGTCTTGAACGAGGACCTGCTTTTTACCGACGACAAACCCGGTACGACCCGCGATTCTATAGACACGTACATCAGATATAAAGGACGTCTGATAACTTTAGTCGATACAGCCGGAATCAGAAAGAAAAATAAATTGGACATAAACTCGGAAGCCTTTCAGAAGCAGAGCCTCAATCAGATAAAAAGAGCGGATATCGTTATTCTTTTTATGGACGTAAATTCGGACATCACCCATGAAGACCTTTCGCTTTTAAGAAGAATAGCGCTCGAAAAAAAACCGGTTATAATAGCTTTTACCAAGTGGGATTTAAAAGAAAAACTGCCGGAAAATGCGGCGCAGTTCAAAAAAGAAATTAAATATAAATTAAAAGAGTTTTCCGGAACGCCGTTTGTATATATCTCATCGAAAACAAATAAAAATTTAAATAAATTATTGGATTTATCGGTAGAAATATACGATTCTAAAAGCATTAAAATAAAAACGAAAGATTTTAATAAATTTATTGAAGCGGCAAAAACAGATGCAAAAAGCGGCAGAATTTATAAATATATAACTTACGGCGTGCAGAAGGAAAGAGGGGAAATTCCTACTTTTATATTTTTTACCGGCAATAAAGGAAAAATATTCACTATGGTAGATATAAAATTTTTAAGAAACAGCATAAAAGAAGCATTCGGAATAAAATCCAACGTAGAGGTAATAATGGAATATAAAAAATACGACGCCGATTAAAATTTATTGCTATTTTTTATTAGTAAGTTCTTCGAGCTTTGCTTCTAATTTTTGTATTTTTTTAGTCAGTTCTTCTACGTCGTAAGTCGAGGCAAAATTCATTTCGTCAAGCAAAATATCCGCAACTTTTTCTTTTATCGACTTAAAAATAACGCCGGATTCATATTTTACGGTTTCTATAATCTGGTCTGCGGCTTCCCTGCTTTCCTCATCGGATATATCGACGTAATCGTCCAATTTTTCCTGCGCGAGAATCGAAAGACCTTTGAGCGCTTTAAGAACTAAATTTATATTGTCCGACATTTTAACCTTCCTCTTTTTATTTTTTTTATTATATTTCGTTCTGCCTGATTTTTGCCATTATACCCCTGAGAGACACGTTATGTCTCGAAAAACCCATTTCGGCATAATCTGCGCCTAAAGCTACGCCTATAAGCTGCGGTAAATGCAGTATAGGCAGAGATAATTTTTTGTTTATGCTTTTTGCGGCAACGGTCTGATAGGTATCTAAACTTAAATGGCATAAAGGACACGGAGTAACCATCACGTCGGCGTTTTTCTCCTGCGCCTCGTAAATAGCGTTGCCGGCAAGGGAAGTCGAAGTAGCTTCGTTCACGAGTATCGTCTGAAATCCGCAGCATTTTGTTCTCCTCGCATACGATACCGGTTCCCCGCCCAGCGCTTTAATTAATTCTTCAAATCCATGAGGATTTTCTACATCGTCGAACTTAACTGCGCTTGACGGCCTGAGTATATGGCAGCCGTAAAAAGGAGCAATTTTTATTCCTTTCAAACTTTTAACCGCTTTTTCTTTTATTTTATCGAATCCTATATCGTCTCTTACCGCATACAAAATATGTTTTACCTTAACTTTTCCGGTATATTTAAGACCGATTTTGCCGAGATATTCGTTTGTTTTTTCTAATGATTCTGGATTATTTATAAGCTCCTCGTTTACCTCGCTAAGCGTTAGAGTGCAGGTATTACATATAGTCATTATATCTAATCCGTCTTTCTCGGCTAAAGCAAGGGTTCTTCCGTTTATGAAAAGTTTTAAATTTTTATCGAATCCGTCTATAACTCCGCCGCCGCAACAGGAAGCTTCGGGCATAGGAATTAAATTCATACCTAATTTACCGGCAATAAATTTAGTTGCATTGTCCAGTTCTTTACCGCTTTCCTGAGCTACGCACCCCGGATAATAAGCATAGGTAATCATAATTTATCCTCCAAGTCCAGTTCTTTATATGCAAGCCGTATATCTTCCATATCTTTTATTAATTTATGCCTGAGAGGCGGAATTTTCCCTTTTAGTCCGGCTCCGAAAGCCATGGGCAAGTCGTTAATAAGTCCGGTAATTCCGCCTGATTCGAATGCCACTTTTACTTCATCGAGCCTTCCCGTTTCTCCGATGGACCTTGCTATAGAAACTACATGCTTAGAGCCTGCGGAAAACGTGATAGAATTTTTAACCGATTTTTCATGAAGTTTTACTATAGCTTTTACCGGAGAAATACCTTTTGGGCAGAACTCTTCGCAAGACTGGCAGTGAACGCAATCCCATATTCCATCGGGCTTCGAACCGCCGACTAAACGAGAGCCGTTTTTATCGTTATCTCTCGGGTCTTCGCTGTATCTGTATAGTTTAGCAAGAGCTGCAGGTCCTAAATAGTTTTTGTTTCCGACTACTCCTCCGCATTCGGAATAACAGCATTCGCACAAAATACAGTTGGGAGTATCTTCGTTCCCCGTTAAATTTTGAAACTCCGATTTATAATACACCGGCTGACTAATTTTTTCGCCTTCTTTTAATGCGTGAAAGCGGTTATGCGCCTCGTCTTCCCTCTGTCCGAGAAGATACGGCTTGATTTCTTTTATTTTATCGAAAAAGCTCTCCTGATCCACTACTAAATCGCGTATAACCGGCATATTGGCGAGGGGTTCCACGTTGATTATCCCAAATTTATCTATTTCGTGGCTTACCTGAGTTTTGCAGGCAAGTTTTGTAATGCCGTTTATTTTCATTGCGCACGAACCGCATATCGCGCTTCTGCATGACCTTCTAAAGCTGAGCGTTCCGTCAAGTTCCGACTTTATTTTAATTAAGGCGTTTAAAACCGTCATTCCCGGATAATCTTCTGCCGTATATTCTTTATAATACGGTTTTTCGTCTGTTTCCGGATTAAATCTGCATGCCCTGACCTTAAATTCCATTATATTTTTCCCTCACTATTAATACGTCCTCGGCTGAGGTTTAAATTTTGTTATAGAAACTTCGGAAAAATCGAATTTTATATTGCCGCTTCCGTCTAAAGTCGCAAGAGTATGTTTGAGCCAGTTAGAATCGTCCCTTTCCGGAAAATCGGTTCTGTAATGGGCGCCTCTCGACTCTTTTCTCAATATTGCCCCTCTCGTTATAACTTCGGCTATAAGCAGTATATTATTAAACTCGAACGCCTCTACTATATCGGTATTAAACGTTTTCGATTTGTCGTCTATTCCTATATTTCTTGCGCGTTCTTTAAGCTCGCCGATTTTATCTAAAGCTTTTTTCATGGCGTTTTCTTCCCTGAATACCCCGACATCCGCTCTCATCTCTTCCTGAAGTTCCGATTTTAAAAGACCGTGTCTTTCTTTCCCGGAAGATTTTTTAAGTTTTTCGAAAGCCTCCTCATCTCTTTTGACCGCCTTTTCATCGAATTTTCTTTCATCAGCGGTTTTTAAATATTCCGCCATATCTATTCCGGCTCTTCTGCCGAATACTACGGTATCGAGAAGCGAATTGCCTCCAAGCCTGTTTGCCCCGTGAACGCTGACGCAGGCGGATTCTCCCGCAGAATAATAACCTTCTATAACCGTTCTGCCGTTATAATCGGTTTTAATGCCGCCCATAGAATAATGCGCGCCGGGTCTAATGGGTATTGGCTCATAAATTGGATTGACGCCTTCGAAATCGATGGACAACTGCATTATTTGGGGAAGCTTTTCCATTATTCTTTCTTTGCCGAGATGCCTTATGTCCAAAAGTATGGCTCCGCCTATGCCTCTGCCCTCGTTTATTTCGGTCTGTTCGGCTCTCGCTACAACGTCCCTTGGGGCAAGTTCCATTGCTTTAGGAGCATACTTAGACATAAATCTGACTCCGAGAGAATTAAGCAAATAAGCTCCTTCTCCTCTTGCTCCCTCCGTAACTAATATTCCGGTGCTTTTAAGGGTAGTCGGATGAAACTGGACGAATTCCATATCCATCAGGGGGACGCCCGCTTTAATAGAAACTGCCATACCGTCTCCGGTATTTATAAGCGCATTGGTATTAGACGAATAAACCTGTCCGTAACCTCCCGTAGCAAACAAAACCGCTTTTGCGGCGATACCCTCGAACTTTCCGTTTTTAATATCGTAAGCTACTACCCCGCTGACTTTTCCGTTGTCGGTAACCAAGCTGGTTACGAAATATTCGTAAAGAATTTTTGTTTTATATTTCAGGACATTGTCGAAAAGTCCGTGCAGCATCATATGCCCGACCGCATCGGCATAATAGCAGGAACGCGGAAAACTCTGCCCGCCGAAAGGCCTCTGGGCTATACCGCCTTTATCGTTCCTGTTAAAAACGACGCCCATGCTTTGAAGTTCCAGTATATTGCCGGGGGCTTCGCTCGCCAGTATTTCGATGGCATCCTGATCGCCGAGATAATCGCTGCCCTTTACGGTATCGAAAAAATGGGATTCCCAAGAATCGTTTTCGTCGAACGCCGCGTTGACTCCGCCCTGAGCGGCTCCCGAATGGGAGCGGGTAGGATAAACCTTGCTCACTATTACCGCATCTATGCCTTTTTTTCTAAGTTCGACGGCGGCTCTTAATCCTGCAAGTCCGGCGCCGACTATAACAACGTCATGTTTTAACATTCATAACCTCTATTTGTTTATACTTTTCTTTATGGCGGCAGACATACATCCGCCCTTCAAAATAATTTGTTTTTATCTTAAAAATGCGGTTTTTGATATTATAGGATAAACCTTTAAAATTTGCAATAAATTTTTTTTTACTTTCTTTTATATGTTCCGCTCTTTCCGCCCTCTTTGCTTATCAGATAAATTTCGGATATTTCGATAGATTTATCTACTGCTTTTAACATATCGTAAACGGTTAACGCCGCTACCGACGCCGACGTCAAGCTTTCCATTTCCACTCCGGTCTTGCCGGATATTTTAACCGTAGAAATTATAGTTATGGAACTTTCATTTTCGTCGGGTTTGAAAGCGATATCGCAACTTTCAATATTTAAAGGATGGCATAAAGGGATTAATTCGGAAGTTTTTTTTGCCGCCATAATTCCCGCAATTTTTGCGGTTCCTAACGCGTCTCCTTTTTTGCCGCCCTTGCCGACGGCAAGTTGAAACGCTTCTGCGGACATAGATACTTTTGCATGGGCGGAAGCGATTCTTACGGTATTATTTTTTGGGGAAACATCGACCATTTTTGGCATTCCTTTTTCGTCGAGATGAGTCAGCCTTGTTTCTTTTTTCATAATGATTTCCTCCGGCTTTGTTAACCTTTGTCTTATTTTTTTAAATTAATCCGTAAATTCGGCATAATACCATTTTCTTATATCGTATCCTATTCCCGCCGGAGCCGGCTTTATGCCTTTTATGCTCTTTTTCACGACAGGCATCGCATAAGGAATATACAAAAAAGTATAAGGGGTTTCTTTTGCAATAATTCTTTGAATTTTAAAATAATATTTTTTCTGTTTTTTGAGATTAAACGTCGAGCGCGCTTTTCTGAATAAAAGGTCTATTTCGTCGTTATTAAACGACGTAAAATTTAAACCCTTCGGAACGATATTAGACCCGGTAAATATGGCGGCGTTGTCGTAAGGGTCGGGAGTTATAGTGAATCCGAGCAAAACGGTCTGAAACTTTTTTTTCATAATAAATTCGGATATTAAAGACGTCCACTCCATAACCCTTATTTCTGCTTTTATACCTATTTTTTTTAAATTTTGTTGTATAATTTCGGCGGCGGATAATCTTTCCTGATTACCCTGCGGAGTAAGGATGGTAAATCGAAAAGGCTTGCCGCTTTTTTCCAAAACTCCGTTTTTAAGGCTCCAACCCGCCTCGTTAAAAAGTTTTAAAGCTTTTGACGGATTGTATCCGTATTTTTTAACGTTCTTATCGTAAAAATATGTTCCGGGCATAAAAGGACCGTAACAGTGAACGCCTAATCCAAACAGCGCGCCTTGTATTATCTCTTTTTTATTTATAGCATAGCTTAAAGCCTGCCTGACTTTTATATTTTTAAAAAGAGGGTCGAGAAGATTATACCCCAAAAAAGTAAAACTTAAAGAGGGATGAATATATTTTTTAAATCTTGACTTAAATCCTTTTCCGTCAGATTCATATTTATACTGAATAGGACTTAATCCCATATAGCTTATACCGTTGGACTTAAGCATCAGGAACATAGACGAAATATCCGGCACTATCTTATATACAAGGTGCTTTATTTTTGGAGCGCCCATAAAATAATGAGGATTGGCTTTCAGGACTATTTCGTATCCGTGGACCCATTTATCGAATTCGTATGGGCCTGTACCTATAGGACGGCTTCTTAATTTTGTGGTCAGCAGGTTTTTTCCTTTAAGGAGTTTTTCGGATAAAATACTTAACCCCCATGAAGATAACGCCGGAGCGTAAGGTTTTTTATAAGTAACCCTGAAAATATATTTCCCTATAATTTTTGCCTTATATACCTTGAGGTATTCCGCGGCATAAGGCGTGGGAGTTTTTGGATTTACCATTAAACGGTACGTGAACATAACGTCTTTTGCGGTAAATTTTTGTCCGTTCTGCCAGTAAACATTGCGGCGGAGAAAAAAAGTTATGGTTTTGCCGCCGTTGCTTATTTTCCATGACTTTGCAAGGTCCGGAACTATTTTAAAATTTCTGTCATAACGGACCAATCCGTCGTAAATTTGAGAGGCAACCTCGGCGGTAGGGGCATCCGCCGCCATATTGCCGATAAGATTCGTCGCGTCTGCCGGAAGACCGATAATCAACGAGGAATTTTGAAGGTTTTTTAAAGGTTTTATTATTTTATTCCGGTTATTTTTAACGCCCGATTTTGAATAAAAAAATATAATCGATGCGGCGGATAGCGTTAAAACAGCAATAATAAGAAACAAATACGCAGTTCGTTTTTTATCGTCGAAATATCTCATATTTATTTATTATCTCAAATTAGACTATAATCTTTCAAGAAAAAACAAGATTAAGGAAGAAAACGCATCTTAAATATTTACGGTAAGGCGAAAGCATGAGAATAATCGGCTTGATTCGGCAAAATAAAAAATAAACGGGGTTGATTACGGATACGGCGAATATTGCGGTATTCCGAAGTCCGGTTCTAAGCCGAACATAAGATTCATATTTTGAATTGCCTGAAGAGAAGCTCCTTTTCCAAGGTTGTCTATGGCGCTGACGATTTTAACCATTGAACCGCCGCCGTCTTCTTCGCGCATTTCAAATGCAATATGGCAGTTGTTGGAATAGACGACATTTTTTATATCGCAGTCTTCGATATTATCGAGTATCGATACGAACGGACTTCCGAAGTAAAAATTTTCATATATACCGGCTATATTTTTTCGGGATATACCTTCATTTAATTTTAAATACACGGTCGTCAGTATGCCTCTGGAAACCGGAATAACATGAGGGGTAAATATAACGTCCGGCATAAATTTATCTTGTTTTGCCGGAGAATTTAAAAACGCTTTTTCTATTTTTTCTTTAATTTCGGGCAGATGTCTGTGCGACCAGACGTTATAAGCTTTTGCCGAATTTTCTATCTCGCAAAAAAGATTCTGCGTCTTTAAGCCTCTTCCGGCGCCTGAAATTCCGGACAGAGAGTCTATAATAACCGGGCTTGAAAAATCTATGCATCCTTTAAAAACAAGAGGCAATATCGGCAGTAAAGCGCCGGTTGGATAACATCCCGGATTAGCCGTGAATTGAGAATTCTTAATTTTATTATAAAAAATATCGGAAAGACCGTAAACGAAATCGGTATTCATTTCGGGTGCGCCGTGTTTTCCGTAATATTTTTCATATATAGATAAGTCGTCGAATCTAAAATCCGCGCCTATATCTATTATTTTAACGTCTTTGTTTTTCTTTAAAATATCCGGCATAAGTTTAGAACTTTCATTGTGAGGAAGACAAAAAAATACGGCATCGGAAGACCCGGCTATTAAGTCTGCATCAAAAAGCGAAAATACAATTTCTGATAATAAACTGTTTTCAGGATTTTTTTTTGCAAATAGGGGGGAAAAATCTGGAAGTTTTTTGCCGGCATTACTGTTTGAAGTAATTACGGATATAGAAACATCCGGTCTCGACGACAGCGCTTGTATCAGATATACGCCGCTGTAACCGGATGCCCCTACAATCGAAACTCTTATCATTTGAATATAACGATTATATTATCTCTTAGAGAACTGGAACCTTGCTCTTGCCGCCTTCTGTCCATATTTCTTTCTTTCTTTAACTCTCGGGTCTCTGGTAAGCATAGAAGCTTTTGCAAGAGTTTCTTTCAGGTCGGGATTTATAAGAAGAATCGCTTTTGCAAGCGCAAGCCTTACGGCGCCTGCTTGACCGCTTAATCCACCGCCTGCCACGTTGACGTATATATCGTACTTATTTTCTATCGGATAAAATGCTAAAGGTTTTACGGCTGAGACTCTGTAACTTTCAAGCGGAAAATACTGCTCGAAATCTCTTCCGTTAATAATTATTTTGCCGGCGCCTTCTTTAAAATAAGCCCTTGCAATACCTGTTTTTCTTTTACCGACCGCATGTATAATACTTTTTTTTGCCATTAGCTTTTTACCTTAATTTAATTTCTATTTTTTTTAATTGTTTACTTTACTTTATCGGCTATTTCTACTTTTACCGGCTTTTGCGCAGTATGAGGATGTTCTTCGCCTTCGTATATTTTAACTTTTTTAAGAACGGCGTCAGAAAGTTTGTTTTTAGGCAGCATTCCTTTGATTGCCGCCAATAGGGGATACGAAGGGTCTTTTTTTACCATATCCTTATATTTAAACGTTTTAAGACCTCCCGGATAACCGCTGTGAAAATGATATTCTTTGTCTTCGGTTTTTTTCCCGGTTAACTTTGCTTTGGCACTGTTTATGATAACCACAAAATCTCCGTTATCGGTATAAGGCGTCCAGTCCGCTTTATCTTTGCCCATAAGCCTGTTAGCCGCAAAACTTGCGACCCTTCCTAAGCTTATGCCTTTTGCGTCAACCAATATCCACTTGCTTTCAGTCATCCAAAATCTCCCGAAATAAAATATAAAATAATAAGTATAATTTAAGCGTAGTTTTATATTATTAAACAATTATGTTTTTTTGTCAAGAATTTTTTTTACCCCAAAATTGCCGATAGAAAATTATTTTTCTGGATTCCTGCTTACGCAGGAATGACTTCGCAGGTTTTAAGGTCTTC
>DAHVOJ010000090.1 GCA_027318865.1 bacterium
GACGCCGTCGTTTCCGAAGAAGATGCGGAAGGCGTATCCGAAAAAAATATAAAGATACGTTCTATAAAAATGACGGATGAAGCGGTATTTCCGGAATTCATAGTTTTCGGCATGGGCGGAAAAGGCAGGATAACCAGAGCTTTATCGGTAATTTACGGCTCTTATCTTGCATACTGTTCTTCGCCTTACGGAATTACCGCGCCGGGGCAGTTGCCGCCCGACGAATTTTACAAAACTGTCGGCTTTTTAGAGACTTTGACATGATTATCGGGAATTTGTATATATTATAATTATTCTTAAAGATTTATTTTCTGGATTCCTGCTTTCGCAGGAATGACAATGTTGTAATTAACTTTTCACCCGAAGAGTGTCATTCCTGCGAAAGCAGGAATCCAGAATTTATATATAAAAGAAACATCTAAATATTTTCTATTGCATGATTAAGGTATATATCGGAACATTTTTAGCAGGCGAATATGGGCGTAATAATAAATAACTTATCGAAAACTAAAAAACTCGGCGAGATACTTATAGATGCCGGACTTTTGAACCCAACCCAGCTCGAAACGGCGCTTGCGGAGGGGAAAAAGCGCAATCTGAGATTAGGTTCGGCGTTGACCGCCCTCGGAATACTTTCGGAGGACAAT
>DAHVOJ010000091.1 GCA_027318865.1 bacterium
TTAGCAATATTATTAATACCGATGGCTGCTCAAGCGTTTCAATACAGTATTAAGTTTAAAAACGAGCCTTATTCAAAAAAAACTTATTATATCGGAAAAACTAAATTAATTATGCGTGTTGTTTATTTTCTTTTACTTATAATAATCATTTTGATGAAAATGCTAATGCTAAAAGTAATATTTTGCCGATATTAAAAATAGACGCTAAAAACAGTAATCATCCGCTTTTACAGTGTCAAGCTTTACAATTGCTTGCCTGGATGAATTATAAACTTTTTATAACGCCTATTGCTTTACATTATGTCAATATAGAAATTCAAAAAAATACATTATTTATTAAAAATGCGTAAAGCAGAGTTAAAACCACTACAATTAGAAGGAATTTTAAAAATAGAAAAAATAGCTTATGGGCTTAGATCACAAATTTTAATAAGACAAAAAGCTGTTAAACTTTATGTAAAAGGTTTTTATTTAGAGCGTGCTGGTAAATATAGACAAGGTCGTAAATATATCAAAGAATCAGCTATTTTACAACCTAAAATAATAAAAATTTATTTTAAATTTTTAAAGCTAGAAAATTAAATAGAGGTAATTAAAAATGAAAAAAATAATTTTAAGTTTAGTTTTAG
>DAHVOJ010000092.1 GCA_027318865.1 bacterium
TCCGGCGGGCATAAAAGCTTCGCTTTTATAAACGCCCGCCTTCGTATCTTACTTCCGCCTGCTTTTGCGGGCAAAACGCTCCCGCCCTTGCAAAACATACTTTGACTTCTTTTTAAAAATAAATAAATCAGACATCATTTTTACTTAGAAACGGTGATATAAAATAATTTATTTTTGCTTCACTACAATAAGGATTATGCCATAATTGCATTATTTATTAGAAATTTAAAGGAATGTTAGGCACATTTAACTACCCTTCCCTCCTCCCACCCTGTAAATATAATTCGAATAAATTAGTCAATAAGTTTCGATTA
Organism: bacterium; assembly: GCA_027318865.1. Lineage (GTDB taxonomy): Bacteria > SZUA-79 > SZUA-79 > Acidulodesulfobacterales > Acidulodesulfobacteraceae > Acidulodesulfobacterium_A. Next base: position 315 of record DAHVOJ010000092.1, read on the forward strand.
TAATCTAAAACATTATTGAATTTCATAAAAGATTATAGTATAATCGAAAGTATGGAAAATGAAAATTTAGTACTTATTCAAAGAGATGCATATCTTAATTTTATTGGGAAATAAAGAAATAAAGGGGTCAGATTTATTTATTCTCTTACTCCCGACTGCGTTTGACGTGGCCTGGAGTTTTTATTTCTTCACTTTTCTTTTTCCTACCGTTACATAATTTCTAATTATGCAAACTGCATTAATTCAAATCTTTGCAATTTTTTATTTTAAGTTTATTTTAAGTTTTTATTTTAGATTTTATATGTTATAATT
>DAHVOJ010000093.1 GCA_027318865.1 bacterium
AAACTTTCGTTTAAATTTTTTATCCCAATATTTATTTTTTTTACATTCATAGTCTATCTCCCCTTATTTTTTCTATCATGTTATAAAAATCTTTTATTAAATTATCGACGTTTGTAAAATCATAACCGTATTCTTTTCCTCTGTAATGTTTATGATCGCCTTTGCCTTCGGCGTTATCGAATCCAATTATTCTTTTGCCGTTTTGAATATATACGAGGGAATATTTTAATCCATGAGGTTTATCTTTTGAATCCGGCACCTGCCATATTTTCATCTCGATAATATCTCCGTTGGATTTGATATTTTTTCGATGAAATAATAATTTGGCTTTTGAATGCATATTTATTTTTGTTTTATACCGTATATATATTATATATATGGTATATTACGCCATATATTATTATTTGTCAATATTTTTGTTTGTCTCTCCATATACTATCTAATACAATTAAAGAGGGATATTTGTTTATTTGCTTACTGCCAATTGAATTTTCGTAAAATAACTAATACAAAAACAAGCCGGGTAAGTATTATAAAAATCTCTTTCTTTATGCGATGCGTGTTGAATTAAAGGGGACGAATTAAAGGGAATTAAAGGTGTCAGATTTATTTATTTGCTTA
>DAHVOJ010000094.1 GCA_027318865.1 bacterium
ACTCAGGGACGAAACCCTGCGCGGCTAAGTGAATAACGGCGTCAAACGCCGGAGTTCCTGGAACCGATAAAAACGATTTTATTCCGCCGAAGTCTCTTACGTCTATCGCGCCTTTTTCGCCGGCTAAAGGAATGCAGCGTAATTTACCCAGCGCCTGCATTACATAATAGCCTACAAAACCGGAAGAACCTGTAATTAAAATATTCATGCCCTGCAATTTTAGTTAAAATATCCCCATAATCTTATCGGAAATTTATTGTATCATTCAAATAATTTTTTTTCAAATAAATACGCCGGTTTTCGGTTCAGCGGCTCCACGCCTCGCACGTGCCGCCGGGGCTTACTTCTACGCATACGCTCCCCGGATTATTCGAATAACCGTTTAAATTAGTCGTCTGAGCTCCGTTTGAAAAAGTATATTGCCCGCAGTTGCCGGACGGCCCCCACTCGGTGCATTGAACGTTTGGAACTGCGGCTCCGCCGCCTCCCCCGTTGACGACCGTAGTATTATTAATAGTAGTATTCCCGCCGGCTCCGCCGTTTTGTATCTTAGGATACGCGCTGAATCCGAAAGGCACGCTGACCTGAGCCGTCAACGCACCGCCGGAAC
>DAHVOJ010000095.1 GCA_027318865.1 bacterium
ATAAAAAGACAAGCGGGTTTATTCTTCCCGAAATGTTATAGAAATTACAGGAGACTATGGACAGTCAAAATATTCACGGCATAATGTTACAATTAAAATCAATAACCGAAGGTATAGATAAAATAGCCAGAGCATCAAAAAAAGGTGTCAAAAAAAAACAAAAAAAGGTGTCAGATTTATTTATTCTCTTACTCCCGACTGCGTTTAACGCGGTCATAAATTATAGACGTTTGTTTTATCTATTGTCCCACTCCACCCGCCTTTATCTGTTTTAATGCGGTATGTTTATGTTTAATTATTTTATTGAAATATGATAAAATAATTATTATGAATTGCAGTATTTTGATCGAATAATTTTTGATTATTTATTTTTTTTGATTAACATTTTAAAAATTATAAAATGACAAAAGAAGATATAATAAAATTCTGGATTGAATCTTCAGACAAAGACTATGAAAGTATGCTTAATATGTATAAAATAAAGGAATATTCTTATGCATTATTTGTAGGTCATCTTGTTATCGAAAAACTATTAAAGGCTAATTACGTTAAAAATAATGGAATAAATATACCCAGAATACACGACCTTGAAAAACTTGCGAATAGCGC
>DAHVOJ010000096.1 GCA_027318865.1 bacterium
CCCCCCACTCAAATATATACGGTAATTTGCCATAGTTAAGTATTCAATTTTATTAAGTAATTTTGAATTTGAAAAACACCGACAAAGTTGTATAGTGTGTTGTATATTTTTTTTTATTTTTTATCGCTGCGGCTCATAAAAAATATTGCAGAAGATTTAAGTTGTAGTTTGTTGTGTTCTGCAATATTTTTTACTCAAGTTGAGTAAAACCATCTAAGAGAGCCGCAGCAAAAACATAAAAAATAAAAAAAAATATACGAGGTTCGTGCCTACCGGTTTCACCTTAAAGTGAAGCGGTGAAACCTTCGGCTTTTAAAATAAAACAAAAAAGCGTGTTTTATTTTAAAAGCCGATACGGCTACGAACCTCTTTGCACGCATTCGCGGCGATTTAAGTTGAAAGAAATCGCCGCGAATGCTACACCGTGCGGATATTGACTTTCGTTTTTATTTTTTGCATTTATCTTATTTTATTTTTATCGTTTTTATAGTTGCAACAGTGGAAAGTCAATATCTCGCACTGAAGCCACACGTGAGACACCCCCCTCACCCCCTCGCTATTCGCAAGGGGGAGTAGTTGAGAGTTTTTATTTTGCCATTAAAGCAAG
>DAHVOJ010000097.1 GCA_027318865.1 bacterium
ACAGACTTAATTATTATATGTTAGGGGCAAAGGTTTATTATACGGCGTATGATAAATTATGGCTTGAAGGGGAATTATATTACATTCGCGGATTTTCCAATTCTATGAATACCGTTCTTCCAATCTCGGCAGCATCTTCAATTGCAACTAACTACAATCTTGGTTCAAAATCAGGATATTTGCTCGGATTTAAAATCGGGTATCATGCGAATAAAATATTAAACCCGTTTATCGGCGTCAATTATATAAAAAACGAAGAAGGAAGGTCTAACATTATAAATTTAGGCAACGGACTATTTATTAACGAACCATCGGATAGATATAAACAGTTATTAGTCGATTTCGGGCTGAAAATTTCATTTTGAAGTTTTATTTTATCAATCAACTTCATAAATGGGACTTTTTTGTTAAATATTGTTTGAGATATGTATCCACTGTATCCGTTTTTGTATCCAAAATAGAAAGGCTTATTTACTGAGGTATTGCATGGTGGGCGCGGCAGGTCTCGAACCTGCGGCTTCCACCGTAGGCGGTATGTCAAAAATATTTACTTTACCAATCCATAGCCCTTTCTAAATTGGAACCGCTGCTTTAGCCCTTATGTT
>DAHVOJ010000098.1 GCA_027318865.1 bacterium
GGGAATTAAAATGTTATAACCAAATGAATGTTTAGGCTCTATCAAAATAAAAAAAATTAAAATAAATACGCCCGCTAATATATATTTATTATAATGCAAAATTGTTTGTTTAATAGTCATATCAATAACCTCCTCATTAATTAATTATATTTTATTTCAATGCGAGTTATTTATTGTAATTTTTACCGTTCTTTGCGTGTAATATTTTATAACAGCCGTAAAAATAAAAAACCCCCGATGAAATATCGGGGGTTAAGATTAATATCAGCCGTAAAGCAGGTTAAGATTAATAAGCTGTTCCGGAAACTAAATTCGCCGAACTGCTGAAATCGTCAACTGCATATATCTGCCAGTTAGAGCCAGTAAAATTGGTTTCAGCAAAAGCGGCATATCCGCCTCCGCAATAGCCGTTTGCTCCTGCTGCCCCTGTTTGTGTGGCGCCTGATGCGAGCGAGGTGACTGTTGGGGGCCACGCTGCACCTACTCCTGCTGCTTGAGCGGCAACGGTGGGGCCGGAAAGTGATGCCACCCCATAGGAGAAATACAGGGTTCCTTTGGGATAAAAACCGATATCGGCAAAGCCGCCTAAAGCTTGAACAGATAAG
>DAHVOJ010000099.1 GCA_027318865.1 bacterium
GGAATCTGTTTCTTTTGCAGAATACCTAACTATATAGAAAATTAAATGTATCGGATTTATTTATTCAATCTTTGCAAAGTAGTTAGATTTAATATAAGTAGCTTGACAATAATTTTTTAATATATAATATATATAATATAGCAAAAAGGTGCCAGATTTATTTATTCTCCTACTCCCGACTACGTTTGACGCGGCCGGGAGTTTTTATTTTCCCTTTCTTTCCCTTACTTCTTCCTTGCTCCCATAATTTGCAATTATGTAGACAAAGTTTATTTTTTTAGAGTAAATATATAAGTATTTTCATACCTATATATATTCAAAATTAGTTAGGTTTGATTTAATGATATGTTTTTGATACACTTAAGGTATACTTAATATGTTAATATATTAAAATTTCTAGTTATCAATAAATAATATGCTTATAGAATATAGCGCTCATTCATTGTCTAAAATAGAGATTTTAAAAAATCACGGTATTAATATTTCAAAAGAACTAATATAAAATACGATAAAGTTTCCCGATAAAGTCGAAACCGGTTATAATGACAGATTAATTGCACAAAAGATAATCGACGAT
>DAHVOJ010000009.1 GCA_027318865.1 bacterium
GTAGGTAAACCAGTTCTGGGCATTGCCCCCGCTTGGAGAATTAATAGAAATTTCAATAATTCTTTTAACTTTAGCTAAATCTACATCTTTATCTTTAAATTTTCTAATACTTTTTCTTGTTTTAATAGCTTCTATTGCATCCATTATTTGCCTCAGTAATTATAATTGTGATATTAGAATTAATAAAATTATCTGCCGATATTTACGCAATATAATCTATACGCTATAAAAGTATATATGAAAACTATATAACTTGTCAATTTGCGCAATGATTTTTTACGGTCCGCGATAAATTTATCGCAACAAAAAATTAAAACGGCTGGTTTAATCCAAAATAATATCTGACGCCGTATTTGGAACTAATGCCGTTTCCGAATGCTTTTGCCGCATAAATGCTGAGCATTTCGGGATAAATACCGAAAAAGTAAGTTTTCAAATGTATTCCGAGTCCCGCAAAACTGTAAATACTTCCGTTATTAATAACACCCTGCACGGTATCTCCAAATTTTCCGGCGCCGCCTATTATGTCCCCGGTAACGGCAGTTATATCAAGAAGATTGTCGATTAAATTAAGGTTTAAGCCGCGATATATATTTCTTTCGTAATCGGCTTCGGCTATAAGCGTATCGTTCCCGATAAACGGCCGGCTTGCCGGAATTCCCATAATTCCGTTAATCCCTCCGAAATAATAATCGAGAGCTGCCGGAACCGTTCCGTCGGCAAAAACGCCTATACCTTTTAGAGCCACTATATTGTCCGTATTAATTTTGATATTTTTAACATATTGCAAAACAAACTGGCTGAAAGAAAATGGGGACAGCATATTGGAATTGGCGATATTATAAGAAAAATTAAAAGAAGAGCCGTATTCGGGATTAATATTGTAATCTACCGAATTATAGCTGTAACCCAGAGTAAATTCTGCCAGTCTTTTGGTATTTTGATAAATTATTGAATCTCCGGATGCGGAAGGACTTATTTCCATAAGATTGAGCAATCCGAAAACGGATTGCTTATATATTTGCGAAATCGGAAAAAATCTTCCTAATTGATGCGAGAAGCCTAAACTCACGCCTCTATCGTAATAATTTTTAAATATATCTAATAGAATTCCGTTTCTATAACTGTATTTTTTTGTTAGCGTAAAATCGATATACCCTTCCGTTCTTCCGCTGTCAGGACTTATATTTCCGCCGGCTCCGCTCAAAAAAAGAGTATAATAATTCTTTTTCTTTTGGTTCAAAATTTTTTCTCTTATTTTTTTATAACGGACGAGATTTAAGTCATTATTATAATAGTAAACGCCGTTTTTAAGACCGTGGGTACGCGGAAAACCGGTAAAATAGATATAAGATAATGGAAAGACGGGATAATTTATAACGGTGTTTACTCCCTGAATAAAATCAATCTTTTTTACTATATTTTTTATATCCGGGTTCTTTTTTATATAAACGCCTAAAAATTTTTTAAACTTAAAAAAAGAAAGCTTTTCTAATTTTTCGGAATAAAAGAAAGGGTTTTCTTTATAAATTTTTTTCAATATTTTTTTAGAATCTACAATATTTAAATAAATTAAGCCCTTTATAATATTTAATTTTTGATATATATAAAAATTTGGAAAAATATTGCCTAATCTGGTATTTACAAAAAAAGTATTCGAACGTAAAGGCGGTTTTAACCATAAACTGCGCCTTAAATGAACGTAAACTACATTTATTCGTTTTAATTTTACGAAATGGTATTTTCGCAGCAAAATTATAATTTTATAAATTTTTTTATTTGAAGAGTTAAAATTAAACGGCTCAGGTTCAAATAATTTTAATAAAAAATTACCTGAACGAAATTTTTTAATCCTAAATCTTTTTGCCAGAGTTATTGAAAGAAAATTTGTTTTATCGGTAACACGCATCCGGCTATTAAAAATTTTTCCGTTAAAAAGAACCTCATAACCATTTTTAATGTCTAAATTTATTTTAAAATTTATATTCGTCTGCGGATTAAAATTTTTTCCGGCAGAAATGTAAGGATAAAAAGGGGCGTTTAAAACCGCCTCTTTTTTAAAATGTCCAAAATTACCGAATGCCTCGGGAATTTTTGTTTTAAAATTAACTTTAACGATGTATATTTTTGAAAATTTATTTTTTATTATTTTTTCGGATAATTCATTTATTTTGATATAACCTCTATTAAAATTATAAGGATAAAGTTGATGAAAATTAAAATCTTTTATATTTTCCGGATGCCTAAAAAAGCTATCGGGGTATAGCATTAAAAATAAACGGCGGGCAAGTTTAATATCCAATCCCCTAAAATTTCTAAAATTTTTAAATTTATTTTTAATTTTTCTTATTTTATTTCTTTTATCGTCAAATTTTTTTGAATTATAATTATACCGTTTAGAATATTCGGTATATCTGATTATCTCTTTGCCCGTTATAATTTCGGTTTTCGGATAGAAAACGGCTTTAATAGCGATAGATTGGACGGAAAAATCGTCGCTAACGCTAACATTCCCGGCATACGACCGGTATGAAACGGCAATGAGGCAAAAAACCGCCGATATAATATTTATTATAATTAATAATATTATCTTTTTATACTTCTTTTTATACTTTTTCATTGATTTTAATCTTAGATGTATATTATAATTCTTATAACCAAAAAAATTAATAAATTTATATTAAGATGTTCTTTTTATAATATTATCCTAAAAAATTTAAAAATAAAGCGTTTAAGATAATATGGGCATTTCATTTAAATTAGCAGAAATCAAAGACGTCGCCGTTAAAAATATAGAAAAACATATTGACGAACGAGGCTGGCTTGCAGAACTTTATAGAAGCGACGAATTAGCAGAGTCCATATTTCCGCAGATGTCTTATATATCCCTGACGAAGGAAAATATGCAGAGGGGGCCCCATGAACATGTCCATCAAACCGATTACTTTTGTTTTTTGGGTCCTTCCGACTTTAAAATAATTTTATGGGACAACAGGAAAGGCTCTCCAACATATCTTAATAAAATGGCGCTGTTTCTGGGCGAAAATAAACCTGCGGCGCTTGTCGTCCCCCCCGGAGTAGTTCACGCTTACAAAAATATAGGCGGAAAAAAAGGATTGGTAATAAACTCCGCAAATAAACTATTTGCGGGAAAAATGAAAAAAGAACCTATTGACGAAATCCGGTATGAATCCGACCCCGGTACAATATTTATTTTTGATTAGGAGCGATTATTACGCCTTTTTGTTCTCGCATCTTTATTCTTATACTTTTATCAGCTTTGTATTTCTGTAATTTAATGCTTCAAAAACCGAACCGGCATCTATTTCTTCTTTCATATCCATATCCGCTATAGTCCTTGAAACACGCAATATTCTATAATAACCCCTCGATGAAATATTCAATCTTTTTACCGCATTCCGAGTTAGCTCCAATGCGTCGGGAGATATAATAAAATACTTTTCTATTTCGGAACTTTTTACGGATGAATTAAACCTTATAGCGGTATTTTTATATCGATCCAATTGAATCTTTCTAGTTTTTTCGACTAATTTTTTAATTTCTATAGAATCCGGTACATCTGTTTTTATTGTTAAATCTTCTAAAGCCGCCGGATAAACTTCGATAAATATATCGAACCTGTCGAGAATTGGACCGGATATTTTTGTATAAAATTTATAAATTTCTGCTCCGGAGCATTTGCATTCATGTTTAACGTCGCCGTAATAGCCGCATGGGCATGGATTCATTGCCGCAACTATCATAAAATTACACGGCAGGATTATCGAAAATCGACTTCTAGATAAATTTATATATTTATCTTCCATGGGCTGCCTTAAACTATCCAAAGTTTTTCTGTTTAGTTCGGAGAACTCGTCTATAAACAGAACTCCGTTGTGCGCCAAACTTATGTCCCCGGGAAGCGGGTTGGCGCCGCCTCCGCCTATTAAACCTGCAAGAGATACCGTATGATGCACCGAAACAAAAGGTCTGGTTAAAATAAGTCCTGTTTCGCCGCTAATCTTTTTATTTGAGAAACTGTATATATTGGATGTTTCGATAGATTCTTCGAGCGACAAATCCGGCTGAATTCCTGCTATACTTTGAGCCAGCATGGTTTTTCCGCTGCCGGGAGGTCCTACCATTAAAATGTTATGATGACCGGCTACCGCCGTTAAGACGGCTCTTTTTGCCAGTTCCTGCCCCTTAATTTCGGAAAAATCGACATATTTTTCTTGTTTTTTTTCCTTCCGGCTTACATCCGCTATCGTATATTTAAAAAAAGAATTTTCCTTGCTTCCGCTATTTTTTATGTTATTATTTACTAAAACAGGGTTATTTTCCTCGCCGTTAAAATATGCCTGCGTCCCTGATACAAACAAACATACTTCTTTTAAATGACTAAAAGCGATAAAATCCACGCCGAGAAACTTTGCAGAATTTATATTTTCATAAGGAATAATGAGTTTTTTATTTATTTTTTTTGCGAGAATCCCTAATGCAATTATACCGCTAATTTTTTTTATTTTTCCGTTTAAAGAAAGCTCGCCGGCGATAATATAATCGTTAAGATTTAATGCGCATTTAAGAAGACCTGCGGAAATTAAAATACCGACCGCAAGCGGCAGGTCGAATACCGGACCTTCTTTTTTTATGTCGGCGGGAGCAAGATTTATAGTTATTCTTTTAACGGGATACTCAAAACCTGAATTTTTTATAGCGGCTCTAACTCTGTCTTTTGCCTCTTTGGTGGAAATATCCGGCAAACCGACTATCATTATGCCGGGCATACCGCCGGATATAAAAACTTCCACGTTCACAGGAACTGCCTCTATCCCGATGAAAGTTGCGCTGTTAAGAGCAATAATCATAAAACAAACCTCTTTCATATATAAAATAAAAAAATAAAAACAACTTATTCTTATTTATTATAGAAAGAAATTGTTTCAGGATTATGAAAAACATATTACAATTACGTTAAATTTTTATTACATTTACGTTACAGTAGTCTATAATTTCCAGCCTTTATCTAATGCAAGCCTGTTTATCCCGGACAAAACATCTTTAACACTTTTTAAATCTTTTAAAAGGGTTGCCGAAATAATATAATCAAAAGCATCTTCATAAAATTCTTTAAAATCGCCTATTATATTTATAGAACCTTCAAAATCGGTACCCGGTAAAAAAAGATAAACGAAATCGCCTTTAACGGATGCCGTGTCCGAGTCTCTCAATACGCCGCCTATGGTTTTTATAAAATCGTCGTTATATTTTTTTATACTCAATAAAACTATAGAAATATAATCGATTGAAATTACGTCTTCCGCAAGTCTAAGCTCTTTTTTAATTCTTTTCATATTGCAGACGGAATGATCAAAGACTGGTTCAAAATATTCGAACGGAAAAAATTTAGCCATAATAATCCCCCCTTAAATTATGTATTATAATAGTATCTAATTACCGGCTCATTATCAGAAAAAATAAGCAAAAAGAGCTTTCTCCGAAACCCCTCCGCCTTCGATTCTCCAGACGGGTTTTTCCACTACCAAAGCAGATAATGCAATTTTCTTTTTATTCATTTCTCCGAAACCTGCGAACCACTGATAAAGCCCGTTTGGATTATTTCCGGATATAGTCCCCGTTTTACCGCCAGAAATAACCCCCGGAAGCATATATCTATCGGCAGGACTATAAAAATCGGGATGCGCAATTCCTTTTGTAATCGTCGCTATCATCAATCGTTTTAAAATATATGCTGTTTTAGTCGTAATAGGGTCGCCGAGCGTCTTAATGCCTTTATGCTTATAAACAATTTTGCCTGATGAAGAGATAATTTCTTTTATTATATACGGTTCGATTAACCTCCCGCCGTTTATTACCGAACCGGCAATCATTGCCGCCTGAATAGGCGTTATTCTAACATTTTCGAATCCGGCTCCGGTAAGTTCCAGCTGATAAAATCTTTTCGGCATATAAGCTTTGCTTTCTTGAAGATTTAATATGAAAGGTATTTTCTTGTTAAAACTAAATTTATCGAAATAATTAGTCAGCAGTTTACTTCCGACATAATACCCCGCAATTTTTCCAAACGCCACATCGCACGATTTTGCAAAAGCTTCTTTAAACGATATCGTACTGGAACCCGTACCTATGTTTTGTTCCCAGTTCGTTTTATCAGTTCCGTACAGAGTACCGTTAAAACAAATATTAAATCCGGGATAGAATCCTTTTGACTCTATAGCGGCAGACGCCGTTATTATTTTTACAAGAGATCCGGGCGGATATGCAATAAGCGGTGAAATCTCGTCTGATCTGCTTTTATTACGCGCATATGAAGCAAAACCCAGCACCGCCCCTGTTTCAGGATTTAAAGCCGCAAGAACGCCGTATGGAACTTCATATTCTTTGAAAACTTTTTCGGCTTCTTTCTGAACAGACGGATCTACGGTATAAACTACGGTATATCTTCCTATTTTTTGAACATACTTGCCGTTCCGTATAATTTTAAATACAGGATTATGGCGTCTGAAATATTCCTTTAACGAATTAAGGGAATTAACGTCGCCGTCGCCGGCATTAAAACTATATCGTTTCTTTTTACTCAGTGCCGATGCCTTAACAAACTTTATCGGCCTGATACCGGTTCCGGGAATACGTTTATTCGCCGGAAAAAAGATAGATTTGCCGTAATAATAAAGTCTAAAAAAACCGTAAAAGAGAATGCATATAAATACTAATGCCGCCGCATACTTAGCAAAATAAACAAATCTATGTTTTTTATATTTTCTTCTATTGAGTATTTTTTGATATGATTTCCAGTCTTTTATTCTTTCCATTCCTTTTTCGTTATTTTGAGTTTTTACCGCCGACTATAATAGACGGGATCCTCAATGTAGGCTGGGCATCGGCAACCGGAGCGCCCTGACCGTCTTTTCCGCAGGTTCCTATTCCAAATCCCAAATCATTGCCGACCATATCAATCTGTTTTAGTATTTCTGGACCGTTTCCTATAAGGGTAGCCCCGCTGACGGCTTCTTGAACGGCGCCTTTTTTTATAATATATCCTTCCATAACGTCGAATACGAAATCTCCCGTAACGGTATTAACCTGTCCGCCGCCCATTTTTTTAACGAATAGACCGCCGTAGGCGCTTTTAATAATATCCTCCGGATTTGTTTTTCCCGGAGCAATCATAGTATTCGACATCCTGACTATCGGAACATATTCGTAAGACTGCCTTCTGCCGTTACCTGTAAGTTCATAACCGTATTTAATATGCGACAACCTGTCCGACATATATTTTTTCAAGACGCCGTCTTCCACGAGAACGTTCTTGCGCGAGTAAGTCCCTTCATCGTCAAACCTGTAAAATCCTCTTTTACCGGCTAAAGACGAATCGTCTATAACGGTTATCTGATTGGATGCAACCTGTTCTCCTATCTTATTAGAATATACGCTTAAACCGTTCCCCGCGATATCCGCCTCCAAACCGTGACCGATTGCCTCATGTATCATGGTTCCGCCCGCCTCGCTCGATAACACTACGGTCATAGGTCCCGAAGGCGCAAAAGGGGCGGACAGTTGAGATAAAGCTCTGTTTAAAGCTTTTTTGGCTATATTTTGCGGAGCGTTTTCATCAAAAAATTCAAATCCGGCAAATCCGCCTGCAGATTCATATCCTACTTCCGTTCTTTCACCGTTCGAAACCACGATATTGGCAAGAAAAGCTAAGTTTTCCCTGCGGTCTTTAACTAATTCGCCTTCGGAATTAGCTATTATAACATCCTGTTTATAATCGGAATACGTAATATTAACCTGAACGACTTTTTTATCGTAACCCCATGAGTAATCCACGACTGGAGATATTATCTTGAGTTTTTCGTCGATAGAAACTCCGGCAACGTCTTTGATTATATTAAAATCTATTTTAGGTTTTTTTTCGTTAAAATTTAAAGTTAAAGGTTGAAAATCGCCGCCCGCTCTTTTTCCGCCGCCTGCCTTTATATCGCTTAAAGCCGCTTCATTAAGCTCTCCGGCAATTCTTAATAAATTCGATTCTTCGATATTATTCGTATATGCGTAATAGGTTTTTTTATTCGATATAAGCCTTACGCCGGCTCCTTGAATCAATCCGTTTATAGCTTTCTCAAGTCTTTTGCTTTCGTTTGACAAAACCGTGGAAACTTTGGTTTCGATAAATATGTCTATGAAATCGTCTTTGCCGAGACGCGCTTTGCCGATGACCGCATTAAAATTTATATCTTCTAAATTCATTTTATCCTCTGTTATGCTATATTTTTATACATATATAATACCAGAAAATACCGTTGCCGACAAGGAAAAAACAATAAAAAGCAATAAAAAAAATCTATAAAATTGACTTTCAAGCAAATTTTACTTAAAATAAAAGCTATGGACGACACCCGCTTATATATAAATATTAAAAACCTCGCAAATAACCTTAATTTCCTTAAAACGCTTAAGTCGGTAAAAAACAAAAAGATTATAGCGATTATTAAATCGGATGCTTACGGACACGGACTATTGCCCGTCGCAGAAATGCTTTTTAAATCGAAAATCGATTTTTTCGGAATTATAGAAATGGAAGAAGCCGAAAATATTCTTAAAAAAATCCCGCAGGTAAAACTTCTTATGCTAAAAGGGGTTAATTTGCAAGATTTAAAGACGGCGGCAGAATTAAATTTAAGAATAGGGGTATTCAGCTTAGATTATTTGAAAGAATTATTGAACAGAACAAAATCTATCGCCATAAATAAGATACTAAATATTCATTTAAAATTCGATTCGGGAATGAATAGGTTGGGATTAACGGAAAAAGACGTCGAACAGGCTATACCCATTATTAACGACAACAAACAATATTTTAACGTCGAAGGTCTCTTCAGCCATTTATCTTCCGCCGGAAACGATACGGAATATACTAAATATCAGATAAATAATTTTAAAAGAATAACGTCTATGCTGGAGAAAAACAAAATAATACCTGCATATAAGCATATCAGCGCCAGTTCGTCGCTTTTAAACTGCGAGATGCTCGAAGATTATTCTAATGCGGTTAGACCCGGAATCTCACTTTACGGATTTAATCCGAATACGGAACTTAATAACAGTAATGGTAAAGAAACCGGAAACAATATAAAACTTAAACAGTTAATGACTTTAAAGTCGAAAGTTTTACAAATTAAAAAAGTCGCAAAAGGCGGGTTCGTTTCTTACGGCAATACGTTTAAAGCCGACCGGGACATAACTATAGCTATAATCTCGGCAGGCTACGACAACGGTATTCCAAGACTTTTATCGAATAAAGGACGGGTTTTGATTAACGGAAAATTTGCGCCGATAATAGGCATAATTACTATGAATATGACTATGGTAGATATTTCCGCTATAAAAGGAGTAAAAACCGGCGACGAAACAATAATAACTGGGCGAAGCGGTTCACGCGAAATTAAAATAGAAGAAATTGCATCTTTAGCGCAAACAATTCCTTACGAAATATGCCTTAATTTTGGAAAGTCTAATAAAAAAGTTTATGCGGAAGACGGTCCCCTTTAATTTTTTAAGTTAAAACAAAAACCCGCTTTTTAGGCGGGTTTTTTAAATAATTTTTTTAAACGGCGTTGACTTCTTTAACGCCCGGGATGCGTTCCTTAAGAAGACGTTCAATTCCGCCTTTCAGGGTCATTATAGAACCCATACAGTGAGCGCACGCACCCTTGAGCCTGACGTCAACGGTTCCGTCGTCGTGTATATTGACCAATTCTACGTCTCCCCCGTCATATTGCAGTGAAGGTCTTATTTCATCTATTACCTTTGATACCTGAGCCTTATCTAATGCCATAAATCCTCCTATAATAATTAAATTTAATCATATTTCAAAGTTTGCTAACGCTTTCTTTACTATATGAACATAATATATCTATATTTATATTATATAACTATATATACTTAATGTCAATTATTTCGAACTCTTTAACGCCGTTGGGAACGTTAATTCTTGCCTCGTCTCCAATGCATTTGCCGATAAGAGCTTTTGCTATAGGAGAACTTATGGAAATCTTGCCTTCTTTAATGTTAGATTCTGCATCGCCGACTATTTTATATGCGACTTCCTTGTCGGTATTAAGGTCAAGCAAAGTGACGGTTGCCCCGAATACTATTTTTTCTTCGCAAATTTTAGATACGTCTATAACTTGCGACCTTGCTATCCGGTCTTCTATCTCCATAATTTTGCCGTTTATAAAACCCTGCTTGTCTTTTGCATATTGATATTCGGCATTTTCGGAAAGATCCCCATGCGCTCTTGCCTCTTCTATGGCTTTTATATTTGCCGGTCTTTCTACGGACTTAAGCCGTTTCAACTCTTTAAGCAAATTTTCATGTCCCTCTTTAGTTATATAAAAGGTTTTTTCTTGTCCTGCCAATATTATCACCTCCAAAACAAATACTTATTAAAATAATTGTTATATACCTTTATAATAATCCTGCAAAGCCTTTACCGAAATATTATTTTCCTTAAGGGCTTTAATCGCCATACATGCGGCTTCTGCGCCGCGTATAGTAGTATAATAAGGAAGAGAAAACTCTATTGCGCTTCTTCTTATAATATAAGAATCTTCGAGAGATTTTTGACCTCTCGGCGTATTGATTATCATCGATATTTCTTTATTTTTAAGCGCGTCTATTATATGCGGACGACCTTCTTTTACTTTATTTATTTTTCTGTTTCCGATGCCGAGCCCATTTAAATATTCCGACGTTCCTTTTGTGGCAAGAATATTAAGTCCAGCCTCGGTTAAAGATCTGCCCAGCTCCTTTAAATATTTTTTATCCTCGTCTTTGACGCTGATAAGAACATTTCCGGAAAGAGGTAGATTCTGCCCTGCGGCTATCTGCGATTTTGCGTAAGCCATTCCGAAGCTCGCGTCTATTCCCATGACTTCCCCCGTTGACCTCATTTCCGGACCAAGCATGGGATCGACGTTAGAAAATTTAGAAAAAGGAAACACGGCTTCTTTTACGCAGTAATAATCTATATTAAAAGACCTTCCGAGCCTAAAATTTTTAAGTTTCCCTCCAAGCATAATTATAGTAGCTAATTTTGCAATCTGCACTCCGGTAGCCTTTCCTATAAACGGAACCGTCCTTGACGCTCTCGGATTTACTTCTATAATATATATTTTTTCGTTTTTTACGGCAAACTGAATATTAATAAGACCTTTAACGTGAAACCTCATACATATTGTTTCGGTAATATCTTTAATTTTCCCCACCGCCTCCGCGCTTAAAGAAAAAGACGGCAGAGAACAGGCGCTGTCGCCGGAATGAACTCCGGCTTCTTCGATGTGCTCCATTATTCCGGCGATATAAACGGACTCGCCGTCGCTTAATGCATCTACGTCAACCTCTATGGCATCTTCGAGAAATTTATCTATAAGAATTGGAAAAGAAACGTCCTGTTTAAATATTTTTTTAATATACTCCACAAGTCCGTTTTCGTTATAAATAGTTTCCATGGCTCTTCCGCCAAGAACGTAAGAAGGTCTTAATAAAACGGGGAAACCGATGGTTTTTGTCTTCTCGAATATTTCGTTAGCGTTAAACGCCATAGCGCTTTCCGGTTGAAGCAAATTTAATTTGTTTATTATATTTTTAAATTTTTCCCTGTCTTCGGCTATATCGATATATTTATAAGGCGTACCTAAAATCTTTATCCCTTTTGAATCAAATTTTTTTGCTAATTTTAGAGGCGTCTGACCTCCAAATTGAAGTATGACCGGAGGATTATTTTCGGCAAAGCATACCGCCTCGACATCTTCAAAGGTTAGAGGTTCAAAATAAAGCCTCGAAGAAGTATCATAGTCGGTAGAAACTGTTTCGGGATTACAGTTCAGCATTATTGAGGAATAGCCGTTTTCTTTCAATGCTAAGGAGCAGTGAACGCAGCAGTAATCGAACTCTATGCCCTGTCCTATTCTGTTCGGACCGCTGCCCAGTATTATAACTTTTTTATCTTTAAGCGGCTCTATTTCGTTAAATTTATCGTAAGACGAATACATATAAGGGGTAGATGCTTCAAACTCGGCGGCGCAAGTATCCACCTTCTTAAAAATTCTGCGTATATTAGCTGTTTTTAATGCTTCGTCGACGGCGTTTTCCGTTTTTTCTATCAGCGAAATAATTTCCGGATCTTTTTTAAAATATTCTTCGGATAAAACATGACTTCCGCCTTCTTTTTTTGCGATTAATTTTGCTATAATCCTGTTTGAAAAACCGGTTTCTTTAGACTCTTTGAGCAGTTCTAAATCTTTCAGCGGATTTTCGGCAAAAAAGAGCTTTTTTTCTTGTTCTATTATAAGTTCTATTTGGCTAAGAAACCACGCATCTATTTTAGAAAATTCATTAATTTCTTCTACGGAGAAGCCAGCCCTTAAGGCATCGGCCACTAAAAAAAGTCTTTTAAAATCGCTATTTTTTATTAACGATTTAATTTCTTCCTTAATAATTTCCACGTCATATCTTTCTTTTACGGTATCATAAGACAAATCTAACCCATAAAGCGATTCAATGCCGTAGTATCCGTTTTCTAACGACCTTGCGGCTTTTTGAAGAGATTCGACGAACGTTCTTCCTATAGCCATCACTTCGCCGACCGATTTCATGTGAGTCGTAAGAGTGCTGTCGGTTTGAGGAAATTTTTCAAAAATAAAACGCGGTATTTTCACCACTACGTAATCTATCGAGGGCTCAAAACAGGCAAGCGTTTTCCCTGTAATATCGTTGGTAATTTCGTCTAAAGCATATCCGACTGCAAGCTTGGCTGCAATTTTTGCAATTGCGAAACCCGTAGCTTTTGATGCAAGACTTGAACTTCTAGACACCCTGGGATTCATTTCTATAACGTAAACTTCATCGGAATTAGGATCTAGCGCAAACTGAATATTAGAACCGCCTGTTTCTACGCCTATTTCGCTCATTATCTTTATAGAATAATCCCTTATTTTCTGTAAATCCCTGTCGTTTAAAGTCTGAACCGGAGCAATGGTTATAGAATCGCCGGTATGAATTCCCATTGGGTCAAAATTTTCTATAGAACACACGATTAAAGTATTCCTATTTTTATCCGTCATCACTTCGAGTTCGACTTCTTTAAACCCTATAATAGATTTTTCGATTAATATTTCGCCGATAGGACTTAAATTTATGCCGTTAGAAGCAATTTCTCCAAACTCATATATGTTATAAGCTATTCCGCCGCCGCTTCCGCCGAGAGTGAACGACGGTCTTATAATAGCCGGAAAACCTATGCTTTTTTGCACCTCATATGCCTCATCCATATTTCTGGCAAAGCCGCCATGCAAAACCGGAACTCCGATTTTCTCCATGCTTTTCTTAAAATATTCCCTGTCTTCCGCTTTTTTAATAGCATCGATATTAGCTCCAAGAATATTCAAGCCATATTTTTGTATGATTCCTGCATCGAAAAGTTCCAGCGTAATATTAAGCGCAGTCTGCCCGCCAAGAGTAGGCAGTATGCTATCCGGTTTTTCTTTTTCTATTATTTTCTCTACAAAATCTTTAGTGAGCGGCTCCACATAAGTTTTATAGGCGTAATCCGGATCGGTCATAATAGTGGCGGGGTTAGAATTTACCAGAATTACTTCATATCCTTCCTCGGAAAGAGCTTTAGCTCCCTGCGTTCCGGAATAGTCAAACTCAGCCGCCTGTCCTATAACTATAGGACCGGAGCCTATTATTAAAATTCTTTTAATGTCCGTTCTTTTTGGCATATTTAAATTAATTTTTTAGATTTTTATTAATTTAATTATATTATCTTTAGTTTAAATGTATTCTAAATTGTCAAAATCGAAATTTTCATCGAAATATTTATCGTTTTGAAAAAATCCCGTTAAATTGTTATCTATTAAGGCTTCGACCGCCGCAGAATACTCTTCTGCAGTAATCGCAACGGATATTTTATCGTCGTAAAAAGCCTTATAAGCGGGAAAATACTGACTCATAATGCTGACCGGAACATCTATGCCAAGTTGTCCGGCTATAAATTTGAAAGAATCCGCATATCCGCTGATTCCTTGCGGCAAAACAAGATGCCTTATTAAAAGTCCGGAAACGGCTATTCCGTCTTTATTTATTCTTAGCTCTTTTACCTGTTCGTACATTATTTTTAAAGCCTTTCTGTTGATTTCTACATAATCGGGCACTCCCGAATATTTTAAGGCATATTTATTATCGGAATATTTAATATCCGGAAGATATATATCGATTATTTTATTTAACAAATCTAATAATCTTTTATCTTCGTAACCGGAACTGTTATAAACTATCGGTATATTAAGCCCCATTGTTTTAGCCAGAAATATCGATTCCGCCACGAATGGCATATAGTGCGAAGGCGTTACCAGATTAATATTATGAGCTTTTTTCCCCTGTAGTTCAACCATTTTTTCGGCAAATTCAATCGTATCGTAATATTTACCTATGCCGTATCTGCTTATCGGATAATTCTGGCAAAACTTGCATTTCAAAGGACAACCGCTAAAAAATACCGTTCCCGAACCGCTTCCCCCCGATATAGACGGTTCTTCTCCAAAATGTAGATTAATACTTGCTATTTTTAACTTGTCTTCCCCGCCGCATAAACCTTTTTCGCCTTTAAGCCTTTTTGCACCGCAGCGTCTTGGACATAATCCGCAGTTTTCCGTTAAACCGTAAAGAGCATCAATTTTAGAAAGAAAATCTTCATTAGAAATATCGAGATACGAAGGGTGAAAATAATTATTTTTTATCTTAAACATAACTCTTTAAATTCAGAAAAAAGATATCTTGAATCTCTCGGTCCGGGCGAGCTTTCCGGATGGTACTGGACTGAAAACGCTTTTAAACTCTCATTTTTAATACCTTCTACCGTATCGTCGTTTAAATTTATATGGGATAGCTTGGTATCTTTTAAATAATTTTTCGAAGCATTACCGGAAAAATCGACGCAAAAACCGTGATTTTGAGAAGTAATTTCTACCTTTCCGGTTTTTAGATTTTTTACCGGCTGATTTATTCCGTGATGACCGAATTTTAACTTATAAGTATTAAAACCGAGAGCGATGGATAACAATTGATGTCCGAGGCATATTCCAAAGACGGGCTTCTCTCCGAGCAAACTTTTAAGCGTTTCAACTTCTTTCGCCATGGTTTTAGGATCGCCGGGACCGTTCGACAGAAGAATGCCGTCCGGCTCTGTATCCAATATTTCTTTTTTTGAAAAATTATGCGGCACGACCGTAACATCGGCTTTAATATCGTTTAGACACCTTATGGTATTAGATTTAACGCCGTAATCTATAACGGTTACCTTAAATTCCGGAAAATCTACTTTATTTTCGTAAACTTTTTTGGAGGAAACGTTGGAAACTAAATTTAAACCTTCCATTTTTGGCAACGAATCAAGTTTCTTTTTAATATAATTCATGCCTGCCTCCTTGGGAGCTATATAGACGTTCGACTGTCCTCCGTCCCTTAGCGAAATAGTTATATGCCTTGTATCCACGCCGGATATAACAGGATAACCGTAAGAATTTATAAATCCGGCTAAACTTTTAACAGCGCCATGGTGAGAAAAATTATTAACGTAATTTTTTGTTACCAAGCCGGAAATCCATACCCTGTTCGATTCGAAATCGGATTCGTTTATCCCGTAATTACCTATCATAGGATAAGTCATAACCACTATCTGTCCGTTATATGAAGGGTCTGTAATAAGTTCCTGATAGCCGTTCATAGCGGTATTAAAAATAGCTTCCCCTCCGGATTCGATAAGTTTGCCTTCGTAAAATCCTTCGCAAAAAGTTCCATTTTCAAACATTAATATCGCTTTTTCTTTCTTAAAACTATTCATATCGTAATTTAAAATTTTATTTATTTCTAATTTTCCGTTAAAAGTTTCCCGCCTACGATTACCGCCGAAGCCTTGCCTTTAAATTTTTCTCCTATAAAAGGAGAATTTTTACTTATAGATTTAATGCCGCTTTCCGTAAATTGCCATTCTTTATTTATATCGACTAATGTAATATCGGCTATATATCCATTCTTTAAGGAACCTCTTCTGTCTAAATTTAAAATATTTGCAGGATTTAAAGACATAAGCCCGGCAATACGCATTAATGAAATTTTTTTGTCGTAAAAAAGTCTGAGTATTAAAGGTAACGACGTCTGCAGACCTATAATTCCAAAGGGTGCGGCATCTAAAGTATCTTCCTTTTCGTCTCTGCTATGAGGAGCATGGTCTGTAGCTATTACATCTATAGTTCCGTCTTTTATAGCTTCTACGATAGCTTTCCTATCCCGTTCCGCCCTCAAAGGAGGATTCATTTTTGCGTTTGTATTATAATCAAGCAATGAAGCCTCGCTAAGAGAAAAATAATGGGGGCAGGTTTCGCATGTAACCTTTATTCCGGCTTTTTTTGCCCGTCTTATAATATCCGCAGAACCGATGGTAGAAACATGCGCTATATGGATTTTAACGCCGTAATACCCTGCAAGCATAATGTCTCTTGCTGTGCCTATATCTTCTGCTGCGCTCGGAATACCTATTACTCCGAGACGCTCAGACATAACACCTTCGTTGATAACCCCTTTGCCCCGCAATTTTATGTCTTCGCTGTGTGATATTACCGGTAAATTAAATGTATCCGCATACAAAAGCGCCCTCCCCATAAAGGCGCTGTCTTCTACCGGATTTCCGTCGTCGCTAAGCGCTACTGCTCCAGATTCCTTCAGTTCTCCGATATCGGCGAGAGAACCGCCTTTCAGCCCTTTAGAAATGGCGCCTATAGGAAATAAATTTATTAAATCCAATGTTTTAGCCTTATCTATCAAAAAACGCGTTATCTCCTTCGAATCGTTTACCGGATTAGTATTAGGCATACAGCATATGGAGGTAAAACCTCCCGCTATTGCCGCCTCCATGCCGGATTTTATAGTTTCTTTATATTCATAACCCGGCTCCCTTAAATGAACATGCATATCTATCAAACCGGGAAAAACTATTAAATTGTCTGCCGGCACGATTTTTACTCCTCCTGCCGGATCCTTTAGCTTACGGGAAGGCTCATCTTTTATTATTCCGTTTTCGATATAAATATTTCTTTTAATTTCTGTTTTTGTAAGAGGGTCTACGACTACGCCGTTTTTTATTAAAATTTTATCCATGTATTTTTTGGTATCCCATTAAAATATAAAGGCATGCCATTCTAACCGCTACCCCGTTTTCTACCTGTTTAAATATATGGGTCCTGTTATCGTTTATTATGCTTCCTGAAATCTCCACGTCTCTATTGACAGGTCCGGGATGAAGAACCATAACCTTTTTATCCGCCAAGGAAAGCAGTTCCGGCGTCAATTTGAAAAAATTTCTGTACTCTTCTATAGACGGTATGAAATAATAGCTTGCTCTTTCTTTTTGAATCCTGAGCATAATTACAACGTCGGCATCTTTAACCGCTTCTTCAATGCTCTTTGCTATAACTATTTTTTTGTTTTTATGTTCAGTCAGCCTCGGTAAAAGGGAATGGGGCGCATACAGATAAATATCGGCTCCCAATTTAGAAAATCCGTAAATATCGGATCTTGCCACTCTTGAGTGGCAAATATCGCCTATTATAGCCACTTTAAGAGAGCTTAAATCTTTTTTTTCTTCCGCAACGGTCATAATATCTATAAGACACTGGGTAGGATGTTCGTTTATGCCGTCTCCGGCATTTATAACGGAAGCCTTAGTTAACTTAGATATAAAATGCGCCGCCCCGGATTCGGAATGTCTGATTATGAAAGCATCCGGTTTCATGGCATCCAGATTTAGCACGGTATCTTTAAGGCTCTCGCCTTTTGCAACCGAACTCTGGGAAATAGAAATACTTAAAGAATCCGCGCTCAATCTTTTTTGCGCTATTTCAAACGACGACCTTGTCCTTGTGGACGGTTCGTAAAAAATATTTACGACCGTTTTTCCTCTGAGCGTCGGAACTTTCTTTATGTCTTTAAGAAATATTTTTTTAAATTCTTTTGCCGTCTCTACAAAATAATTGATATCTGAAGCTGAAAGGTCTTTAATGGAAATGAGATCTTTTTTTTGAAAGCTCATATTTTTTCGACAAATTTTTTTTTGCTTGTAATATTTACCTTAATTATTTCTTGTTTTTCCGCTTTTATTTTCTTTCCTATAAAATCTGCGCATATCGGCAATTCTCTCCCCTCTTTATCTACAAAAACGGCAAGTTTAATCTTTCTAGGTCTGCCAAAATCAAATATTTCGTCTATGGAAGCCCTGACGGTTCTTCCACTGTTTATAACGTCGTCAACGAGCAAAATCTCTTTATCGTTAATATCAAAAGTAAGATCGGTTGAATAGCCGGATTTTTTAACGGCAAAAGGATCGTCTCTGTAAAGGGTCATGTCTATATAACCTATTTTACAATCGATACCGAGCCGATTAAAAACAGCGTTTTTAATTAAACCGGCTAAAGGCACTCCGCCGTTTTTTATGCCTATTATTATTGCGTTGCTAAAATCGATATCCGAACTTATTATACCGTTTATAAAATTATCAAGAATTAAATCTGTTTCTTTACCGCCAAAAATAATAACTCCTTTTTTCAACGTCAAATTCACCCTATATTTTTATTGAACGAACATTCCGGAATTGTTTTAAAGAATCGATTCCAGTAAATATCGAAATGATTTTTTGGATTCCACGAAAAATAAATAATAAAAGCCTGTCCAATTATATCTTTATATGGAACAAAACCCCAATATCTCGAATCAAAACTGTTGTCCCTGTTGTCTCCCATAACGAAAAGCTCGTTTTGGGGAACGGTCACCGGCCCATAGTTATCTCTTGGAGAATTATAGGCGGGTAAAATTTTATTGGACGCCCATTTTGCATACTTACAGCTATAAATATGATTATTAATATAAACCCTGTTGTCGATTATCTGAATTTTATCTCCGGGGGTACCGACTACCCTTTTAATAAAATCGATTCCCGGATGAAGATTGTATTTTTTTGCATAAGGAAATTTAAATACTATTACTTGACCGGTTTCCGGATGGGATACGTGAATAACCGATTCCGTAAAAGGAATATGGATCCCGTATATAAACTTATTTGCAAGAATATGGTCTCCGGGTATAAGAGTCGGCTCCATAGAACCGGATGGTATTTTAAAAGCCTGAACGACGAATGTTCTGAATAATAACGCTATGATAACGGCTATTACTATCGCTTTGAAATAATCCCATAATTTATGTTTTCTATCGCTCATGTTTAAAGCTTATTTTGAAAATATTTTTAATTTTGTTAATTATACCAGATTTTATTATAAAACAACAGTAAAAAAATAACAGTAAAATAGAATTACACCTTTAATATCGATAAAAAAGCCTCCTGAGGAATTTCAACCGAACCGATATTTTTCATTTTTTTCTTCCCTTCTTTCTGTTTTTCTAAAAGCTTTCTTTTTCTTGTAATATCGCCGCCGTAACACTTTGCAAGGACGTTCTTCCTTAAGGCCTTTATCTCTTCCCTTGCAATAATTTTCGAGCCGATTTGCGCCTGGAGAACCACTTCGAACATCTGCCTCGGTATCAAAGTTCTTAATTTTTCGACTATATTTCTACCTCTTACGTAAGCCTTATCCTTATGGACTATCACGGACAGCGCATCTACAGGATCTTTATTGACCAATATCTCGAGTTTTACCATATCTGCGGGTCTATAGCCGCTGAATTCGTAATCAAAAGAAGCATATCCTTTTGACAGCGATTTAAGCTGGTCGTAAAAATCAAGCACTATTTCCGACAAAGGCAGTTCATAAACAAGCTGAACTCTGCTTTTCGTAATATATTTTAATTCGACCTGCCTCCCTCTTTTTTCTACGCAAAGATTTATGATTTTTCCCAAAAATTCCGAAGGAACGTAAATGTTTGCTTTAATAAAAGGTTCCTCGATATGTTCGACTTCCTGCATTGAAATTTCTTCCGACGGTGGAAATTTCATAGGATTAAGGGCCGATTTTACTTCTCCCTTAACGGTTATTATATTATAAAGAACGGTCGGAGAGGTAGATATCAGGCTTAAACCGTATTCGCGCTCAAGTCTTTCTACTATTATTTCCATATGCAAAAGCCCAAGAAAACCGCATCTAAAGCCGAATCCGAGAGCGAGTGAATTTTCCGGCTCGTAGGAAAAAGAAGGATCGTTCAGCTTTAATTTTTCGATGGAATCTTTAAGCTCCGGATAATCGTCCGAATCTATAGGGTAAATACCGGCAAAGACCATAGGTTTAGGCTCTTTAAAATCAGGCAGCGGTTCTTTCGCAGGATTATTTCTAAGGGTTATAGTATCGCCTATTTTAAACCTTCCGGCATCTTTTATATTTGCTATAATAAATCCTACCTCTCCCGCACCCAGAGCTTCCAGTTCTTTCATGAAAGGATTATAAACGCCTACTTTCTGGACTTCGTATGAAAATCCCGAATTCATTAAAAGAATAGTATCTCCGGGAATTACCCTGCCGTCGAATATTCTTATCAGCGCAACAACGCCCTGATAAGAATCAAACCACGAATCGAAAATAAGGGCTTTAAGCGGCGCAAGCGGATTTCCGCTAGGAAACGGAATTTTATTTATAACCGCTTCGAGTATTTCTTTTATTCCTATACCCTCTTTTGCGCTTGCTAAAATGGCGTCCCCGGCTTCGAGGCCGACTACTTCTTCAATCTCTTTTTTAGTTTTTTCCGGATCGGCGCTGGGAAGGTCTATCTTATTAATTACCGGAACGACGGCTAAGTTCATATCCGAGGCTATATAAACGTTTGCCAAGGTCTGAGCCTCAACTCCCTGCGTCGCATCAACCACTAATAAAGCACCCTCGCATGCGGCTAACGATTTCGACACTTCATAAGAAAAATCTACATGTCCCGGAGTATCGATAAGATTAAGGGTATAATCGACCCCGCCGTAATTGTAAGTCAGCCTTACGGTCTGGGCTTTGATAGTAATTCCCCTTTCCCGTTCAAGCTCCATATTATCTAAAAACTGGGAAACTTTTTCTCTTGCCGTGATTGCTCCGGTAAAGTCCAGAAACCTGTCTGCAAGCGTGGATTTTCCATGGTCGATATGCGCTATGATAGAAAAATTCCTGATATTTTTAATTTCCATCTGGATTTATAATGTTTATAGAATTACAGCCGTAAGCAAAATCGTAAGCCGGGTTCTGTATATGCCGGTCATTTCTCTATGCGAACAACCCGAAGACCGTATAAGACGAGCAGCCTTAAGTCTTCCTATTTGTTCTTGCTCCTAACGGGGCTTGCCATAAACATTATTTACATAATGTTTAAGTGAGCTCTTACCTCGCTATTTCACCCTTACCGCGCTAATAACTTTAATTATTGAATTTTAATTATTAATTAACGAGGCGGTATATTTTCTGTTGCGCTTTCCTTAAAGTTGCCTTCACCGGTATAAAACGGCGTTATGCTCTTTGGAGTCCGGACTTTCCTCGAAAGACTTAAAATCTTCCGCGACCGACCGCTTTTGCTTACGGCTGAGAAAACATTTTAACAGCTTGATAATTGTTCGTCAATATATAACTTTTCCATATTCGTATCTATAGCGGAATTTGCCAGTTTATCGGCTTCTCTGTTAAGCGTTCTCGGAATATGCCTGAATTCCCAAACTGCATTTAAATTTTCAATCAGTTTCTTTGCTTGGCTATAAAGGGGTATAATATTAGGACTTTTTACGGAATAAACGCCGTTTATTTGATTCACTAAAAGTTGGGAATCCAATAAAAAAAGAATATTGAATATTCTATGCGTATCCGTTAATTTTGTTATATATTCGAGGGCGATAATAAGCGCTTTATATTCGGCTTCATTATTGGTTAAAATACCAAGATATTGTTTCAAGGAAATAGTCTTTTTATTATTCTCGAAGGTAATTAAAATCCCGGCTCCGGATTTTCCCGGATTCCCGCGGGATGCGCCGTCCGTGTAAACAGTTAAATTCATACTTTATTATTGCTTTTTTTAGAATTTTTCCCTGCGGCGGCGGGCACAGATTCGGCATGGTCCGATTCCGGCAAAACGGCATCTATATAAAGTATTCTAGAGCAAATAGGACACTGCATAAATACGTTTTCCGATATAAGTTCGTTAAACTGCTGCGGGGGGAGCATCCTGTAACATCCGGTACAGGCTCCGGATTGCAATACCGGAGTAACCGCCGGCAACCCTTTTCTTATTTTTATAATTTCGTACACGTCTAAGTAGTTTTTTTTAATCTTATTTTTTGTAGTTTCTCTTCTTTTTAAATAATCATTTTTAGATATCTCAAATTCCTTCTCCATATCTTTAAACTCGGTGTTTTTCAAAGACAGAACGCCTTGCCGTCCTTCTATATCTTTTTGAATCAGTGCTATTTTGCCCTTTAAGGATTCTTTATTTTCCATTAATAACATTAATTCTTGCTCAGACTTCTTTTTTAAGGCTTCGGTATCTTTTATGGATTTCTGGAGGGCGTTATATTCTTTATTGGTTTTAATAAGTTTCTGCGTGTCTTTCATTTTAATCATTTTATCGTCAAACATCTTAATATCGAGTTCCGTTGTCCCGAACTTTTTATTTAATTCCGTCAAATCTTCTTGTAATTTTCCTAATTCCGACTCCTTTAATTTAATACTATTCCGCAATTCTTCGATTTCATTAAAAATTTTTTTAAGCGACTCCTCAAATTGTAATATATCTAAATCGATATTCTGAATGTCCATTATAAAAGAAATCTGTTCGTTCAAAATTCTCCTCCTTTATCTTTATATTTTTGAAACGGGTTGCTTTCACCCGTATTTTCGGCAACCGCAATATTTAAATTAAATTCTTTTTCTATAATGCCTTTCGTTATAGCGGCAAAATATTTTTCGGTATCGAAATGAGACATTTCTATTAAACATATTCCGCTTGAACCTGCCTTGATTGCGTCGCTATGCTTTAATTCCGACGATATTAACAGGTCGCAGCCCGATTTTATTGCATTTTTCATAAAAGAAAAACCGCTTCCCGATACGACGGCAATTTTTTTTATTTTTTTGTTCAACCTTCCGCAATAATTTATAAAAATAGGCGAAAACGTATTTTGTATTTTTTCCAAAAGATTGTCCAATCTTATAGCGCCGTCAAAATTACCCGTTGCGCCTATGCCCTCTTCTTTTGCGCCTCCGAAGTCATACAGAGGATAAATATCGAAGGCGGCTTCTTCATACGGATGAACTTTTTTCATTTCTTCGACGGCTTGCCCGATAAATCTTTCTTCAACTAAAAGTTCGACTTTAGATTCATCTACAAAAGATGTTTTGCCTGCTCCGCCTATAAAAGGATTTGAATCATCGAGCGGCTTAAAGGAACCCTTTCCCTTAGATTCAAAAGAACAGTTCTCATAATTTCCTATTTTTGGATTTCCGTATTTAAAAAGTGCGTTTCTTACCGTCTTTACATAGCCTTTAGGAATAAAAACCGATAATTTATAAAGATTCCTTTTCCCGGGTATTAAAGGCGAGATTTCTTTTGTATCAAGTTTATGCAGGATATAACGGCTCATCGAATACCCGGATGAATCAAAATTTGTGTGCATAGCATAAACGCAAATTTTGTTTTTTATTAAAATTTCGATAAATTTTCCTGCGGCAGAATTAAAATCTAATGAGCGAAGAGGATGAAAGAATAGGGGATGATGTATTAAGATAAGATTAAAATTTGTTTTTAATGCTAAATCTATGGATTTTTTCGAGAGGTCTAACGATGTTATTATGCCTGCGACAGGCGTGCTTGAAAATTTTATTTGATAACCGGAATTATCCCACTCTTCCTGCAAATCGAGCGGTATCAGGTTTTCCAATTTACCTACTACATCTTTTATTAATAATGACATTTTTAAAATGGTGGGCCCACCCGGGTTCGAACCAGGGACCAACCGGTTATGAGCCGGCCGCTCTACCAGCTGAGCTATAGGCCCTAAATCCACTACTTTACAAATGTTTTAAGCCTTTTGGAACGGCTCGGATGTCTGAGCTTCCTGAGGGCTTTTGCCTCAATCTGTCTTATTCTTTCTCTTGTGACTCCAAATTCTTGACCCACTTCTTCAAGAGTGTGGTCGGATTTGATTCCTATCCCGAACCTCATCCTTAAAACTTTTTCCTCTCTTTCCGTAAGAGACGCCAAAACTTTTCCGGTCTGCTCTTCGAGATCCGAGTTAATTGCCGCTTCTAAAGGCAGAACGGTTGCTTTGTCTTCTATGAAGTCGCCGAGATGGGTATCTTCTTCCTCCCCTATAGGCGTTTCTAAAGAAATAGGCTCTTTGGCTATCTTTAAAACCTTTCTGACTTTATCTATGGGAAGATCCATTCTTTCGGCAATTTCTTCCGGCACGGGCTCTCTTCCTATCTCCTGAACCAAAGCTCTCGAGGTTCTGATTAATTTATTTATAGTTTCTATCATATGAACGGGAATCCTGATAGTCCTTGCCTGATCGGCAATCGCTCTTGTTATAGCCTGCCTTATCCACCACGTAGCATAAGTAGAAAACTTATATCCTCTTTGATATTGAAATTTTTCGACCGCTTTCATAAGTCCGATATTGCCTTCTTGAATAAGATCTAGAAATTGAAGTCCCCTGTTTGAATATTTTTTTGCAATGGAAACGACGAGTCTTAAGTTTGCTTCTACTAACTCGGTTTTTGCGGCTTTTGATTTCTCTTCGCCTATCTTGATGGCTTCAACTATTTTTTTAAGCTCGCTCTTGGAAACCCCCACTTCTTTTTCGGAAGCGGTTATCTTTGATTTATACTCGTTTATAAGTTTATTTATACTTTCTAAACGTTTATGTTCCTGAGATTTAGACTGTTCACTCCTTTCGTTTTTCTTTTTATAAGTAGATTCAAGCTCTCTAATGTTTTCTTCAAATTCGATTATTTTTATATTATGATTCTTCAACCTCATTATAACTTTGTCGGATATTTTCTTTTTAAGTCTCAAATCCTTTATATAGTCCAGTATTTTTTTCTTTGTTTCCGCCGTTAAATTTTTATGTCCTACCCATAAAAATGCTTTTGAGACGCTGTTCGAGTCTATGTCTTCTATGTTGTCTTCCATATCGGATTCGTTCTCGCAAGAAATATCCTCCCGGACAGTTATTTTATCTTTTTTATGCTTTTTCGTAGAATTATCGGTTTTTGATTTACTCTCTGTATATTTTACCTCTTTTTTAATTTTTTCTATAATGGAAAGAAATCTGTCTTCGGCTTTCTCTATATCTTTATCGCTCGGAAAATCAACGTCGTCGAAATCCGAAACTATGCCCGCAATATTTAATTCCTGTTTTTTTAGTTTTTCTCCTATAGATATAATCCATCTGATTAAAATATCGGAATTTAAAACGGAAGAAAAAATCTCTTCCTCGCCTTCTTCTATGCTTTTAGCTATTTCTATTTCTCTTTCGCGGGTGAGTAAAGAAACGGACCCCATTTCCTTTAAATACATCCTTACGGGATCGTTTGTTTTAAGGGATAAATCCTCCTCCTCTCCCGATTCTTCATTGAATACTTCATCTTCTACAAATTTTGAATGTCCCGATTTTACAAAAATAGAAGAATTTTCTCTGCCGATGTCTATATCTTTTTCCCCAAGCATGCTTATCAGATCGTCTATCTGGTCGGGAGAAACTATATCCTGCGGTAAAATATCGTTAAATTCGTCATAGCTCAGTCTGCCGACCAAACGCTCTTTTGTTTTTTCGATGCTTTTATTTAACACCTGCGTTTCTATTTTTTTTTCATTTTCTTTTACGTTAGAGGAAATATTAGGCTCAACCTTAGTTTTATTTTTATTTTTATTTTTATTTTTTATATTTTTTTTAGTCATGATATATATTTATCAATATCCGCAAATTTTTTTTTGAAATTCTTTAGAAATATATTTTAATCTGTTAAGTTCCTGAAATTTTATAATTTTCCCTTTTTCATCCAATAAGCCGCTTTTAATTTCGCCTAAAATCGATTTGCATGTTTTATCGATATTGTTAACTTTCAACTTTATAAGAAGTTTTTTAAAATCTTCCCTGCCGCTCTTATTCTCGGATAATAAACTTGAATAATAAATCCTGCTCCATTTCGGGCTATTTTCCGTTTTAGAAATTATTTCTTCAATTTTGCCGTTAATTTCATCTTCACCCATACCGCTTTTAAAAGCATTTTGTATCTCCGTAACGATAATAACCGCATTTTTATCGGAAAATTCACATATTATATCATCGCTTATATATTCTGTCAATAGCAAGTTGCAAAAAATTTTACCTATTATTATATCTTCGATACATAATTCTTCTTTTGCCGAATAAGCATTAGTTTCCTGCGGCAAAGCGCCGTGATTATCAAAATGCCGGCCGGCTTCCGCTGTTTTATAGGATTCAATATATTTTCTTATTACGTCTTCGTTCAATCCTAATCTGTTTGCCAGTATATTTATATAATGAGAGAGTATAATATTATTATTTATCCTTTTTAAAAAAGGAATTATGTCCTTTATTATCGACGCCTTTTCTTTTAATCTGCGCTCGTCGTCTTTATTATTGATTATACCTCTGTTTTTGTTTTTTTCAATATAATAATCAAGAGCAAACTCTATGGGGGGTTTTTTGTTTTCATTTATTAATTTAATAAGACTGCCGCCTCCATATTTCCTAACATAACCGTCCGGGTCGTCCCCGCCCGTCAGACATACGGCGTAAATATTTTTATCGGGGCCGTCGATAAAACTTTGGAATAATTCTAATCCCCTGTTTATAGCATTTATTCCCGCTTTATCGCCGTCATACAGCAATACAATCTCGTCGCATAACCTTGATAAGTTTAATATATGGCTTTTCGAAAGCGCCGTTCCCATCGTGGCAACCGTGTTTTTAATACCGTTTGCATAAAGCGTTATCATATCGAAATAACCTTCCACGACGATTACCGAGTTTTCTTTTTTAATAAAAGGGAGTGCTTTGTCTAAACCGTAAAGAGTATTATTTTTTACAAAAATTTCCGAATTGTTAGTATTTATATATTTAGGGAAATTTGAAGAAACTGCTTCCCCTTCCCGCGAAATAATTCTCGAAGCAAGAGCTACCGGATCCCCCGTTCTATCCATTATAGGAATAATGAGTTTATTGACGAATCTGTCGGCATACGTTTTATTATAATCCTGCTTCTTGACTAACAGCCCTATATTCACGGCAATATCGAGATCCGTCTTGCCGTTGGCAAGAAGAGCAGTTAAACCGTTTCCAAATCCGGCATAACCTAATTTAAAATCTTTTGCGATGTTTTCGGTTATGCCCCTGTCGCTAAGATATTTAATTATATGTCTGCTGTTTGAAACATAAACAAAAAGATTCTCATAGTAAAAGTTTACCGCAAGATTTATAATCTTTTTCACGGGGCATTCGTCAGTCGATGCTTTACCTGCTTTATGAAATTTCGTATCTTCGAGCGGAATATTATATTTTTTCTTAAGATAAAGGATAACCTCCACGAAAGAATCGCCTTTAATATCTTTTAAAAATCCTATAACGTTCCCCCCCTTGCCGCATCCGAAACAGTAATATAAGCCTTTTGACTCGTTAACGGTAAAGGAGGGGGTATTCTCGGAGTGGAAAGGGCATAATCCGGTATAATTCCTTCCGACTTTTTTAAGTTTGACGAAACCTGATATCTCTTCGACTATGTTTACGTAAGACAATACCGTTTCTATATTTCTGTCCATAATTAATAATTAAGAAGAATTTAATAAAATCTGTCGAGATAAGGGGATAAAAATTTACCCGCTTTTATAAAATAAGGAATAAAACTTTTAGATTTATAAGAATTTAAACGTTTATCGACCGCAGGTATAGAAAAAAGAAAATATAAAATTATGGCGAAAAATAAAAAAGCTTTAATTCCGGCAAAAAAAAACCGCCGAGCCTGTTGTAAAACCCCAACCGGATTAAATTTATAATTTTAGTAAGTATCAATGAAATTAAGGCAAAAATGATTATAATGAATAAAAACGCACCGGAAAAAATAATAATTTTCCCTGTCTCTTCGTTATGAATCCGCCGTGTAATATATTGAAAATAATATGAGTTATAGAACTTTGAACTGACGTAATACGCTCCAAAATAAGCAAAAAAAACTCCGAGCAAAGATATAGCCTCTTTTATAAAGCCTCTAAAAAAGCCTCTAATCATCACGGCTATAAAGAAAATTAAAAAGGCTATATCTAAGTAACTCATGAAATTTTTATTAATAAGTTAACGATTAATAACTGAAATAATTTTTCTTGGAATTTCTTTTTCTGGAAGCCGCAGCTTTTTTCTTTTTTTTGACGCTTGGCTTTTCGTAATGCTCCCTTTTCCTGATTTCCGAAAGAATTCCGGCTCTTTCACAGGATTTTTTAAATCGTCTTAAAGCATTTTCGAAAGATTCGTTTTCTTTAATTTTTACGATAGACAAAACCTAAATTCGCCTCCTTTTTGCTTTTTTTATATTTTAGAATCCTAATATATAGTATCGTATATTTTCTATTAATTTGCAACCCGAAAAATCGACCCGCAAAAAAATAGACCCGCCGTCATTTTAATTTTCTGGAATTTTTTTCGTCCAATCCCGAAATCCCTTCCCGCCTTTTTAATTCGTCTATAACTAAATAAAAATCTATCCCCGAATAAACAAGCACAACTATATAAAAAAACATTAAATCCGCAGACTCGTAAATTATTCTATCTCTGTCGCCGGCTATAACCGACAAAATAAGTTCAAGCGATTCTTCCTGTAATTTTTTACCTATTTTTTCAGGTCCCTGGTTTAAAAGTTTTGCCGTATAAGATTTTTCCGGATCCGAACCTTTTCGGCTTGCGATATGATCATATAAGAGCTTAAGCGAATAAAATATTCCGTCGTTTTTATTCTCGGACAAAACGGGCTCGAACGGCGATATTTTATTATTAACCTTAGAATAAAAACAGGATTTATGCCCGGTATGGCACGCAGGACCGTTTTGGATTATTTTCAATAAAATGCCGTCATTATCGCAATCAAAAAAAATTTCTTTTACCGGTTGGGTATGTCCCGAAGTTTCGCCTTTCTTCCATAATTTATTTCTCGATCTTGAAAAATAATGCGCATAACCGGTTTCGACGGTTTTTCTCAGCGCCTCTTCGTTCATAAACGCCAGCATCAAGATATCTTTTGAATAATAATCCTGCGCAACTGCCGGAATAAGACCGTTAAGCTTTGAGAAATCTATTTTTTTTAAAAATAATTCGAGCGAATTATCGTCGAATACGTCAACGGTTATATTATTTTCTTTCACAATCTTACGTTTATCCCTTTTGATTTTAAATATTTTTTTATAGGCACGATGCCGGAATTTTCGTAATGAAATATAGATGCGGCAAGCGCGGCGCTTACATCGGCTTTTACAAAAACTTCCTCTATATCCTGCGCATCTTTAGCTCCTCCCGAAGCAATAACCGGAATTTTTACGCTTTGAACTACCATAGACGTAAGATTTATCTCGTAGCCGCTTTTAGTTCCGTCCTTGTCCATACTGGTCAGCAGTATTTCTCCGGCTCCTCTGTTATATGCTTCTTTAGCCCAGTTTACTGCATTAATGCCTGCATTAATTCTTCCGCCGTGAGTAAAAACTATATACTCATTCCCTATTTTTTTTGCATCTATCGCTATTACTATTGTAGATGAACCGAACTTTTTTGCCGCATCGTCTATAAGTCCGGGATTAAGAACCGCCGCCGTATTAATAGATACTTTGTCTGCTCCGCTGTTAAGCAGATTTCTTATGTCTTCTATTTCCGAAACGCCTCCGCCGACGCTAAAAGGAATAAAAATATTTTCCGAAATCTTCTCGACGAGCCTTAAAATGGTTTTTCTTTTCTCGCTTGAAGCCGTTATATCTAAAAACATAAGTTCGTCTGCAAGCTCGTCGTCGTATCTTCTTGCAAGTTTCACGGGGTCGCCGGCGCTTCTCAAACCTTCGAAATTTACACCTTTCACTACTTCGTCGTTTTTAATATCTAAACACGGTATTATTCTTTTTGCAAGCATAAATTTACCTATAAAATTGCGTTCGCCGCTTCTAAATCGATTCTTCCGTCATAAAGAGCTTTTCCGACTATTACTCCTTCAAGAGAAGTTATATTAAGTTCTTTAATTTTTTTAATATCGCTCAGTTCCGAAACTCCGCCGGAGGCAATTATATTAACGTTTAATCTTGAAAGCTTTTTTATGAGTTCCAAATTAACCCCTGCCAGCATTCCATCTTTTTTAATATCGGTAAATATAAAAGTTCGTATTCCGTAAACTTCCTTTAAATTTTTTACTGCTTCCGAAAAAGATGTTTCGACATATTCACTCCAGCCGGAGATTGCTATTTTTTCATCGTATAAGTCTATTCCTGCTATTATCCTTCCTTTATATCTTAACAAAGAATTTTTAATCGAATTTATATTTTTAAATAATATCGAGCCTAGAACGATATACGATGCGCCTGCGCCGAAATAATTTTCTATAATATCGTCGTTCCTTATGCCTCCTCCTACTTCTACCGGAATTTTAACGGATTTTATAATATCTTTTATAACGTCGAAATTATCCGGATTCCCTGATTTAGCCCCGTCCAGATCCACCAGATGCAGTCTTTTGGCTCCCGACTTTTGCCAGTTAAAAGCCGCTTCTGCCGGTGAAATCTCATATTCTTTTTTAGCGTCGTAATCGCCCATGGTAAGCCGGACGCACTTTGAACCCAATATATCTACGGCAGGTATTATAATCATATGAATATTATTTATTTAATTAATTATCGATAAAATTTTTTAATAATGTTAATCCTGTCGTATGACTTTTTTCCGGATGAAACTGACAGGCGAAAAGATTGTCTTTTTTTACACATGCGGCAAATTTTCCGTAATAATCGCAAACCGCGGCGGCAATAT
This sequence comes from bacterium, assembly GCA_027318865.1. Lineage (GTDB taxonomy): Bacteria > SZUA-79 > SZUA-79 > Acidulodesulfobacterales > Acidulodesulfobacteraceae > Acidulodesulfobacterium_A. The sequence goes on from DAHVOJ010000009.1 coordinate 31,121, forward strand.
CTTCTTCCGGCACGCAATAGTATGAATGAAGAAAATAAAAAAAACTTTTGTTTTTTATTCCTTTAAATTCTTTTACGTCTTTTACGGACTTTAATATTTCTATGTCGTTCCATCCTATATGCGGTATTAAGTTAACGGCTCCCTCGTTAAATTTTATTACTTTTCCTTTTAAAATACCCAGTCCTTCGCTATGGCCGAATTCTTCCGAAGTTTCAAATAAAAGCTGCATCCCGAGGCATATTCCCAAAAAATTTTTCCCTGAGGTAACGGCATCTTTGATAGGCTCAATCAGACCTTTTCGTCCGAGCGTCAACATGGCGTCTTTAAAACCGCCCACGCCGGGCAAAACTAAATGGGTTGCATCTTCGATATCTTTAAAATCTCCGGTAATTTTTGCGGAATAACCTAAAAAATTAAAAGCGTTTCTAACATTTTTAAGGTTTCCCATACCGTAATCTATTATCGCTATCTTTTTTTTCATTTTTTTTATTTAATCTTATTATCTTTTTTCGATTATAAAATATTTATAAATTGCATTTGATATTGCATCCGCAATCATCTGCCTGAATGTAGAAGAAGCCAAAAGGCGCTCTTCGAAAGGATTTGAAATATACGCATATTCTATAACCACTGCGGGCATAGTAGTAAACCTCAATACATAAAGATCGTCCATTACAACGCCGTCATACTTCAAATTTAACTTGGAAGAAACATAATGTTCCAGATAATTTGCAAATGCATATGAATTTCTGTGAAAATAATAAGTAGTCGTTCCATAAAGATATGGAACAACGGTTGAGTTACAGTATAATCCTATAAATAAATTTGCTCCGCTTCGGTTTGCTTCGGCGACCACTTGTTGAAGGCTTACAAATACGTTAGACGTCCTGTCGATCTCCGTCTTAATTCCTTTAGCTTCAAGCAGTTTTCTCAACTTTAAAGCAACGCTTAAGTTTACGAAACTTTCCGGAAGACCCATAGGCCCTATCCCCCCCGGATCGCTGCCGCCGTGTCCCGCATCGATAAAAACGTTAAGATGAATGCCGTTCACGGCGGCATAAGTTTTTGCTCTCTTAGAAACGTAAAGAACTGTTTCATAACGGTTATTTCCAAGATTTACAATCTTTATTGCAGGCTTCGCCATAGAACCCTGCCTTAAAACTACGTGTACGGAATATCGCGGAGCCGCGCTGAATTGAGAATACGAAACAGAAAATATATTAACGAACGGATTTTTTATTTTTTTACCGTGTCCATATAAAATTGCGTGTCCGAAAACTAAAATAAAAAACTTTTTATATCCGCTTTGAAATAAATATCCTTCATAAAAAGGCCTGCCGACTGTATAAATGTTTATGGATCCGTTTGCCTGTTCTATGGATACCCCTGTAATTTCAGTTATATTACCGGAATATGCATAAACCCTGTCTGCCGTCATGGTTGCAAAGCCAAACAACATAAACATGGAAAATAAAAATAAAAATTTTCTTTTCATTTTTTGGTTATATGCTTCCTTTCGTGGAAGGCACTCCAAAATCGTCAACGATTTTAAGGGCATCGGAAACAGCTCTTCCCGTAGATTTAAATATAGCCTCTACCATATGATGAATATTTGAACCGTATTGAATATTGACATGGAGATTCATAAGCGCGTTTTTGCACACGGCGTCAAAAAATATACTGGAATACACATAAAAAAATTTATCTACTAGTATTTCTCTTGACGCTTGTCCCGAAATTCGCGCCGAAGGTTTGAAAAAATCTTTTCCCGATTGCGATATATCTTCGTCGATATACCTGCATACAAAAAAAGCTCGACCGCAAAAATCCACCGTTGACTGCACGAGAGCATCGTCCATGGGAACGGAAGCGAAACCGAATCTTTTTATGCCCTTTTTGTCGCCGGAAAGATCTTTCAACGCGCCGCCCAGAATTATTCCGGTATCTTCTATCAGGTGATGCAGATCGACCCCTGTATCGCCTTTTGCCCTAAGAACCATATCGAAACCTGAATGCTTCGAAAATTGTTCGAGCATATGGTTAAAAAAAGGAACGCCGGAATCTATTTTATATTTCCCTCTTCCGTCGATATTTAATTCAAGTTTTATGTCTGTTTCGGCAGTCTTTCTTAAAAAACGACCCTTGCGCTTTCTCGCTATCTTTTTTTTAATTTTCGCCCCTTCGGCGGTTTTTGTCATTGCCATATTGCACCATAAACCCGTAATTATTATATCATATTAACATATCGCAAACACGTTGTTTTTTGCGTCTATAAACTTTTATTAAATTTTTCAAAGTAATCCGCCAATTTTTTATTTTCTAAAGGGGTGCCGACCGTTATTCTATAGTACAATTTCATATCGCCGGTAAAACCTCTTATAATTATATTATTATTTTTTAAAAACTCGTCAAATTTATTTTTTTGTTTTTCGTTATTAAGCCTGATTAACAAAAAATTTGCATCCGAAGGGTAAACGAAGGCAAAATCAAATTTGTTCAATGCCCGATACAATATCTGTCTTTGTTCGAGCGTTTCTTTTATATTTTTATCGAATTCGGCGAAATTATTTAAAAAAAATTCTATAGAGTTTAAAGTTAAAGAGTTTATATTGTAAGGTAATTTTATTTTTTTAAATTCGTCGATAAGTTTGTTTCCCGAAAAAAGTAAACCGAACCTTAATCCTGCAAGCCCTATTTTAGAAAAGGTTTTTAAAACGATTAAATTGTCGCTTTTTGATATGCTCTTCAAAAAAGATTGTTCGTGCGAAAAGAATAAATAAGCTTCATCTACTACGACTATATTGTTTTTATTCTCGAGAAGGCTTTCTATAATATTGCGGTTAAAATGATTTCCCGTAGGATTGTTTGGATAACTAAAAAAAAATATATTTTTTAAGTTTTTATTTTTTGTAATATCTTCGGTTATATTTTCGGACAAATCAAAATTTTTTTTGCTAAGTTTTATGATATTAGTATTCAAATCGTTGTATTTTGCTATAATTTCGTACATAGAAAAGGAAGGGGACGGAATATTAACCGTAACGTCTTTTTTCAGGCTCGACAGAATAATCGATATAAGTTCGTCCGACCCGTTGCCGAAAATGAAATTATAAGGTGCGGTATTATAAAATTTTTCAATCAGTTTGAGAAGATTTTTTGAACCGGAATCGGGATAAAGGTTTATAAGAGTGTCTTTTATATAATCGGCATATTTTTTTTTGATATTTTCGCTAAGAATATAATTTGATTCGTTTGCATCTAGTTTTAATGCTCCCGGCGATTCCACCTCATTTATTTTATAGGCGCTAAGCTTGCGGACGCTATCTTTAATAAAATTTTCTATTTTAAAAGAAGACATGATTACTTAATTATTCGTTATTTTCTTTTATTTTTTTTATTCTTAAACTTACCGATTCGTTATGCGCGCTCAATCCTTCCGCTTCGGAAAAGAAATTTATGTCTTTGGCGCTTTTTAATAAAAAACCGGGGCCTGACGAAATAACGCTCGTCCTTTTGAGAAAAGACAGCGTGTCTAACGGCGAAAAAAACCTCGCCGTACCGCCGGTGGGCAGAACATGGCTTGGACCGGCTACGTAATCGCCCAGAGATTCCGGAGTATTACCGCCTAAAAATAAGGCTCCCGCATTTTTTATTAAAAACATTTTTTCGAACGGATCTCTTATGTATAGCTCTAAATGTTCAGGGGCAAGCTCGTTTGCTATATCGATAGATTCGCTTAAAGAACGGGTTAATACTAAGGATGCATTGGAATTTATAGACTTTTCTATTATTTCTTTTCTCTTTTCGCTCCTGATTAATTCAGGCAAAATCAGCTCTATTTTTTCGATAATCGAACGGCTGCTGCTTATGACGGTGGAAACGGCCATTTCGTCATGCTCGGCTTGAGACATCATATCTACAGCCGCAAGTTCGGGATCTGCGCTGTCATCGCATATTATGGCAATTTCGCTCGGTCCTGCTATCATATCTATATCCACGTCTCCGTAAACCATCTTTTTCGCGGTTGCGACGTAAATATTTCCGGGACCGGCTATCTTATCGACGCGAGGAATCGTCCGCGTTCCGTAAGCAAGGGCAAATATCGCATGCGGACCGCCTATTTTAAATATTTTGCCTATGCCGCACAAAACTGCCGCCGCAATAACATAATCGTTTAATTTGCCTCCGGGAGGGGTAACCGCAATAATATCTTTAACCCCTGCGGCGGCGGCAGGAACTGCATTCATAATAACGGACGACGGATAGCTCGCTTTGCCTCCGGGAACGTATATTCCGACTTTTTGCAGGGGAGATATAAGCTGTCCGGTTATAAGACCGTTATCGTTATCGCTAGAAAACCATGTCTGTATTCTTTGTTTGGAATGATAATCGTAAACTCTTTTTATCGTATTTTCGATGCTTTTTCGCTCGTCTTTAGTCAGGGAATTTATCGACCCGGTTTTTTCTTTTTCTGTAATTAAAAAATCTTCCGGCAAGAGTTTAACTTTATCGAACCTTTCGGTATATGCCGTTAAAGCGTCGTCTCCTGCGGCGATAACATCCGAACGTATAATTTTAAGCTCCTGTTGAATCTTATCGGAAAAGTCAAACTGTCTGAGCCTTCTTTCTTTTAAAAAATTTTTAAAATCGTCTTTTTGGGAATCAAATATCCGCATTCTTCTTAACCCGTTCTTTTAAATCGTCTATCAAAGCCGAGATTCTCCCTGAATTGATTTTAAGGCTTGCCCTGTTGACTATCAGTCTCGAAGTAACATAAACTATATCGTCTATGGGAATTAAATTATTTTGCCTTAAGGTTTCTCCCGTCGAAACAAGATCTACAATAAAATCGCATAATCCGGAAACAGGAGCGAGTTCGACGTTTCCGTACAGTTTTATGATTTGAACGTTCGAAACCCCTTTTTTATTGAAAAAATCTCTCGTAATACGCACATATTTAGTAGCAACGCGAAGATTTGACACGGAATAATATATTTTTTTTTTGACATTGTCTTCTTTATGCTTAATCTCTTTTTCCGTTATTAAGCTTTTATCTGCCGCAGCAACTACCCTGCATTTGCCGATGCCAAGGTCTAACGGTTCATACACGTTTCTTGGCTTTTCGAGCAAAACGTCTTTTCCGGAAACACCTGCATCGGCGGCCCCGTATTCAACAAAAGTAGGAACGTCCCACGGCTTTACTATAAGAAGGCTTACAAGATCGTCCTCGTAGTCGAATATCAGCCTTCTCGAATCGTAATCCTCGTCCTGATGTTTAATGTAATTAGATCTTCTTAAAAGCTCGAGGGCTTCTTTTAGCACTCTTCCTTTAGGAACTGCAATTTTAAGTTTTTTCTGCTTATTTTGTTTTTTATTTTGCTCAGTTTTCATTACCTTATATTTACGCTCTTATTCTTATGCGCTCTTACTGCAAGCAATATCGTTAAAATTAGATTCTTCGCCGGGCAGGGCAGAAATATCGTTTTCTTTGACTCTTGAAATTATAGCGCCCAAATTTGCCAATTTCTTTTCCATTTTTTCGTAACCGCGGTCAAGATGATAAATTCTTGAAATGGCGGTTAAGCCGTCGGAAGAAGCCAAACCGGCCAATACAAGCGAAGCGCTGGCTCTTAAATCCGTAGCCATAACCTCTGCGCCGGAAAGCTTTATAGCGCCTTTTACTATGGCAAAATTATTTCTTATTTTTATATTTGCTCCCAGGCGTATAAGTTCAGCCACATGCATAAATCTATTTTCAAAAACATTTTCGGTAATAACGCATAAGCCGCATGAAATCGTCATAAGAGCCATCATCTGAGCCTGCATATCGGTGGGAAAATCCGGATAAGGCGCCGTAGAAATATCGACGCTTTTAATAACCTTGGAACCCTTAATTCTTATAGACGACGATGAATTTATAATAATTTTAGCGCCTGCTTCCGAAAGTTTTTCTATTATGGATCCAAGATGATTTACGTTCAGATTTTTGAGAATTATATCGCCTTTAGTTATTGCAGAAGCTACCATAAAAGTTCCGGCTTCGATCCTGTCGGGAATGACCCTGTGGTATAAACGGTTAAGCTTTTTAACGCCGTTTATCGAAATCACGGACGGTTCTATCCTTTTTATATTTGCTCCTCCGTTATTAAGAGCGAGTATCATATCATCGATTTCGGGTTCTCTTGCGGCATTTTTTATAACGGTCGTTCCTTCGGCAAGCGTTGCCGCCATAATGACGTTTTCCGTTCCGGTGACCGATGGAATAGGAAAATTTATAACCGCGCCTTTAAGCTTATCCGCGAAAACCTCAACGTATCCATGATCGACTTTAACGGTAGCGCCCAGCAATCTGAGAGCATTTAAATGAAAATCGATAGGTCTTGCTCCTATTGCACAACCGCCGGGTAAGGATACCCTTGCGCGTTTATATTTTGCAAGGAGGGGGCCGAGAACTAAAACCGAGGCTCTCATCGTCTTAACGAGATCGTAAGGCGCATCGTAATTGTCGATGCCGGAAGTATTTATAATTAGTTTATTGGCGTCATCCGTTTTTTTAATTTCGGCGCCGAGACTTATTAAGAGTTTTTTAATAGTCTTAATATCTTCGAGATCCGGTACGTTATCTATTTCGCTGTCAAAATTATCGAACATGATGGACGAAACTATTATCGGCAGAGAAGCGTTTTTGGAACCGCTTATAGAAACTTCTCCGACTAAAGGAAATCCTCCTTCTATTACCATTTTATCCATAAGTAATTTTAACCGCCCTTTCTTTATTATTTAAATCGTTAATAAAAGTTATTTCTTTAAATTTTATATCTTTATTATCAAACTTTTCATAGAATAATGAACGGATATCACATTTTTTTCTGTAATCTATTTCTAAAATAAGCGTTTTGACTTTTGCAGTTTTAAGCGCCGCCGCATCAAATATTTTTCTGTAAAATAAAAGCCCGTCCGCTCCCCCGTCTAAAGCCTTGTTCGGTTCGTAAAACTTAATATCGTCGTCTAACTCTTCTAATTCTCCGGTTTCTATATAAGGAGGATTTGATATAATTATATCGAAATTATCAAGATCGGAAAAATTAAAATCCCTATGCTTACCGTTAAAAGAAGATACTCCGCCGGCGTTGTTTAATCTAAATATATCCAAGTGAACCGGAATAACTTTTTTCCGGACTCCGTTCGCAATTATATTTTTTTTTACAATATTCAGACTTCTAATACTGTTGTCCGCAGCATAAATTATAACATTATCAGAATTCTTTGCAATAGAAATTGCAATAGCTCCTGAACCGGTACCTAAATCAAGAACATAGATTTTCTTTTTGGATATACCGTAAAGCCTTTTTATTTCCTGCAAAGCCGAATCTACTAAACACTCGGTGTCCGGCCTCGGTATTAAAACCGGCCTGCCGACCAAAAAATCCAAAGAATAAAATTCCTTTTTTTTAACGATATACGCAAAAGGTTCTTTCTTAATCCTTCTTGCTATTAATTTTTCAAATAAACTTATTTTTCTTCCGGCAATTTTATCTTCATATGAAATAATTAACTCTTCGAACGTTTTACCCAAAACATACTTCATTAATCCGGAAGATTCGTTAAACGGATTCCGGACGCCTGCTTTTTTTAGTCCGGCTTCTCCCCGCTTAATTAGTCCGTAAACGGTGGAATCCACACTATTATTGCAATTATTGCAATTGTTTCTGCGACTCAAAATAATCTGCCAACGGAATTAAAAGTTCGTCTAGATCGCCGTCCATGAAAGAAGACAGCTTATGTATAGTTATCCCTGCACGGTGGTCGGTTATCCTGCCCTGCGGAAAATTATAAGTTCTTATCTTTTCGCTCCTGTCGCCGCTGCCGACCATGCTTTTTCTGCTTTGAGCTTCTATGCTTTTTTTGTCGGCTTCTATCCTGTTTAAAAGCCGGGATCTCAATATTCTAAGAGCTTTTGCTTTATTTTTATGCTGCGATTTTTCGTCCTGGCAGGTGACTACGAGTCCGGTAGGAATATGGGTAACCCTTACGGCGGAATCAGTCGTATTAACGCTCTGTCCGCCGTGTCCGGAGGATCTGTAAACATCTATTCTTAAATCTTCGGGATTTATTTTCAGGTCTATTTCTTCGGCTTCCGGCATAACCGCAACGGTTGCCGCCGAAGTATGGACTCTTCCCTGCGTTTCCGTAGCAGGAATTCTTTGAACCCTGTGCACCCCGCTTTCGTTCTGCAAAAGACGGAATGCGTCTTTTCCTTTTACCGATACGATTGCTTCCTTTAGACCTCCGGATGAAGAGGGACTTAAAGAAATAGCCTCAAATTGAAAATTTTTTGCCAGAGCATATTTGTTATACATTTTAAAAAGGTCGAGAGCAAAAAGGGCGGCTTCTTCTCCGCCCGTAGCCGCCCTTATTTCAAGAAGAATATCTTTATCCTGCAAATTTTCTTTTGGAAAAAAGAAATCTTTAATCTCTTCGGCTATTTCGTCGGCTTTACTTTTTAAAGAGTTTATTTCTTCGTTTTCTAAGTCTATAAGTGCGCCGTCGGATTCCGACTTAACTAATTTTTCAAGTTCTTTTATTTCCGATTCTATTTTTTTATATTCCGAAAATTGTTCGACGGTTTTTTTTATCACATTATATTGTTTCGATAATTCCTTTATCTCCGCACTGAAGCCTTTTGCGCTTTCTTCCTGTATTCTTGAATACAATCCTTTAGATTTTTGCGATAATTCAAGCGCTTTTTTAATCAAGTTATCGTCAAGCATTAAACACATCCTTTAAAACATTTAAGGGTACAGACCGGCAAGTTCTAAAAGCTAAAAATCAAGCCCGCCTTTTAGCCACGACGTTCTAATTTCGGAAGGATTGCCGCATGAAAATTCCCCTTCCGAACAATTTCCTCTTACGCATGACGGACCGGCTCCGTAAAAAACGGACGGAGCTATGGGATAAACAAGCTTAAACATCTCCCGGGCAACCGATCTTATTTCCCACTGCGCCCTGTTGCACCCTCTCAATTTAAAAAAATGAAGCAGTTCCCTTGCATTCATAGTAAAAATAATCTGCGTTTCCGTTGCGTTTGGAAGCAGATATCTTGCATCTTCGGCGGGAATGTCTTTTTCGAGAAAATATCCGTAAAGCGAAAAAATATCTTCGATTATTTTTTCGTATTTCGTTAAAAACTCCGGATTTTTGGCTATTGAATCGGGAATAACGTATTTAGGCTTATCTTCTTTAACGTAACGCTGGCTTCTCTGGGAATATGACGCGATTCTATGCCTTACCAATTGATGCGAAGCGCTCCTCGATAACTTTTCCACGCCGAAAGTAAAATTAGAATGTTCGAGGACGGACTCGTGTCCCGACATTCTGATTCTTTTAATTAATTTCCTTGCTTTCTCCAACCCTTTCTCGCCGTCGTTAAAATCCGCTTCTATCTTAGCTATGCCGTAAGAACTGTAGCAAAGCCTTGCCGCAGTCGCAATAGTAATTTCCGGCTTAGAGGTATAATTAATGAGCTTAACCATTCATAAAAGGAAATATAATTTACTTTATTGTTTAGCGTTATTGTTTTTGACGCCTGCGTATTTCTTGTTAAATTTGTCTATTCTTCCGGCGCTGTCCACGAATTTTTGTTTGCCGGTGTAAAACGGATGACACTTCGAACATATATCGACGTGAATTTCTTCTACCGTGCTTCCCGTAATAAACTCTTCCCCACAGGCGCATTTAACTTTAGCCTGATAAATTTTCGGGTGTATTCCTTCTTTCATTTTTAGATTGCTCCTTTTTATTTCGTTCAATTTTATTAAGTTAATCATTATAAGATTTTAAAATAAAATTTTCAACCTTTTTAATATCGTCCGGAACATCGACCGGAATAGTAGAAAGAACGACGGTTTCAACTTTTATCCTATATCCGTTTTCTATTGCCCTCAACTGTTCCAGCATTTCTTTTTTTTCCAAATAAGACTGCTTCATTTTGCCGAATTCTAAAAGAAATTCTTTAGTATATCCGTAAAAACCGAGATGCTTATATCCAAAAATACCTTTAAAATCCTTAAGATTTCCGGCATATTCCCTATCGTGCGGTATGGAACTTCTCGAAAAATAGATGCCGAAATTATTTTTATCGACTACGACTTTTACATTATTTGGATCCATAAACTCTTCGTAAGAATAAATAGGGGTTTTTACGCTCGTATATGAAATATCGACGCTTTCGTTAAACGGTTTTATTAATGCCGATATTATTTCGGAATTTACTAAAGGCTCGTCTCCCTGAATATTTAATATTATATCGGCGTCTATGTCCGATACGGCTTCTATAATTCTGTCGGTTCCGGTTTGATGGGTATCTTTCGTCATAACTACGTTTGCCCCGAAACCTTTACAGACGTCGTATATTCTTTTATCCTCGGTAGCTATAATAACGCCGGAAAGCATTTCGGATTTTTTTACCCCTTCATAAACATGCTTTATCATAGGCTTATCTAAAATCAAAGCAAGCGGTTTCCCTTCAAATCTGGAAGACTTATATCTGGCCGGTATAACGGCAACTATTTTTTTCATACAAATATTTTATTATATTTAATTTGAAAATGAAATAAATTTATTCGGTCCTTGTAATATAAACGTCATAACCGTATCTTGCTATAGTTTTAGCAAAACTATAGGCATCTTCAAGATTTCTAAAACTGCCGAATACTACTTTATAATAAAACGTTCCCCTGACGTTTTTTTCTGCCAGACGAACGCCCGGGACAAATTTTTTCATTACCGATATTTTTTTCAGCGCTTTTTCTTTTCTTGTATAGGCGGCAAACTGCAAAGTATAGCCGCCAACCGGAGGCGCATGTTTTACCGAGGGTATTATGCCGCCTGCGTTATAATATCTTTTATATTCCGACAGCGAAACGGGATTAGGCCCTAAATACTGAACCCTTACCAATGCGGTCCCGGGGCCTATCATATCGAGGGCTCTCGCGGCGGCATAGGAAAGATCCATAATTCTGCCGTCCGCATAAGGCCCTCTGTCGTCCACCAAAACTTCCACGCTTCTGTGGTTTTCAAGGTCGGTAACATAAGCATAACTATCAAGCGGAAGCGTAAGCGAAGCCGCCGTCAAATCGTACATATTGTAAATTTGTCCGCTTGCGGTAGGCCTGCCTTGAAATCCCGGACCGTACCATGAAGCCACCCCCATTTCCACATTATGCGAAATCCGTTTAGGAGGATAATATCCCGGCGGAGGAGCATACGAACCGAAACTCCGCCCTGAATAATTGCCGCCTATTATATAAGGAACGCAGCCGGAAAGAAAAGCGGCGGACATAAAAACGGAAAACAATAGAAACAATAACTTTATTTTTTTATTTGACATCATTTATATTTATACTATATAATAATAGTCGGTATTATGATAGATTATTTTATAAAATTATATAACTAAACAGGCTGTTCATCAAGCCTGTAACGTTCTTATCAAGAGCGGTAGAGGGACGGGCCCTTTGAAACCGCAGCAACCGGTTCGATTTCAATAAAATCGGTGCTAATTCCCGCAGGTTTATTCCTGGAAGATAAGAAGAAACGAGTTTTTAAAAACCTCTTCTTCCGTATTTTCAGGAAGAAGAGGTTTTTTTGTTATGCAGGATTTAATTTTAACACAATAATAAATAAGGAGAAAAAATGTTCGTTAAAGGTCTGAAATGCAGGGAATGCGGCAAAGAATACCCTGATAGCCCGCTTTATGTTTGCGATTACTGTTTTGGTCCGTTAGAAGTGGATTACGATTACGATAAAATAAAAAAGGAAATAACGAGGGAGAAAATAAAATCACGCGATGCAAATATGTGGCGGTATCGGGAACTTCTTCCGATAAAAGGAGAAATAAAAATCGGTAAAAACGTGGGTTACACTCCGCTCGTAAAAGCCGATAACCTAGCAAAAGCTCTCGGCGTTAAAGAAATATACGTTAAAAACGATGCCATAAACTTCCCTACGCTATCTTTTAAAGACAGGGTCGTATCGGTAGCCGTTGCAAAAGCTAAAGAATTCGGTTTTAAAACAGTCGCCTGCGCTTCTACCGGAAACCTCGCTAACTCCGTTGCGGCTCTGGCGGCTTCTTCCGGCTATGAAAGTTTCGTATTTATACCGTCCAACCTTGAAATAGGAAAGGTATTGGGAACCCTTATATACGACACCAATCTTGTTAAAATTAACGGCAGTTACGATAAAGTCAACAGGCTCTGCACCGAAATAGCCGGCAAACACAGTTGGGCATTTGTAAATATCAATTTAAGGCCGTATTATGCGGAAGGGTCAAAATCCCTTACTTTCGAGATGCTGGAACAACTTGGATTCAAAGCCCCCGACAACGTCGTAGTTCCTATGGCGGGAGGGTCTTTAATCACCAAAGTAGGAAAAGCGATAGACGAATTCGATTACTGCGGCTTACTTAAGGAAAAACCTCATACTAAAATTTTCGGGGCCCAAGCTGCCGGTTGCAATCCGATAACCGCTACGGTTAAGGAAAAAAGAGAATTTATAAAACCGGTCAGAACGCCGGATACTATCGCAAAATCCCTTGCGATAGGAAATCCGGCGGACGGCTACTACGCCACCGACCTGATGAATAAAACCGGAGGATACGGCGAAGACGCCGCCGACGAAGAAATAATAGAAGGCATGAAACTGCTTGCCGCTACGGAAGGCATATTTACCGAAACCGCCGGCGGAGTTACGGTTGCGGTGGCAAAAAAACTTATCGAAAAAGGATATATAAACAAAAACGAAACCACCGTGCTGGCTATTACCGGAAACGGGCTTAAAACCCTGGAAGCCTTAAGCGGAAAATTGAAAGAAGCGCCCGTTATCGAACCAAATTTGGAAGAATTCGAGAAAGTTCTTGCAAAAATTAAAGGAAAAAAATAATTATAATAAAGGAGGATTTCAAATGCCTATAAAAGTAAGAATACCGACACCGTTAAGAACTTTAACGGGCGGCAAAGCCGAAGTAGAAGCGGCCGGCTCGAACATAATCGAAATTATCGACGACTTAGAAAAAAATTTTTCGGGTATTAAAGAAAGAATATGCGAATCAAACGATCAGGTGAGAAGATTCGTAAACGTTTATCTTAACGACGAGGATATAAGATTTATCGACAACATAAATTCAACCGTTAAAGACGGGGACACTGTGTCGATAATTCCTGCAATCGCAGGCGGCGCACCCGAAAAAAAAAAGTTTTATCTTAACTATCCGCAGGAAGTAATTAAAGAACCGTTAATTTATTTAGTCGGGAAAAACTATAACGTCATTACTAATATAAGAAGCGCAAGCATATCCAACGACATCGGTATAATAGCCATAGAACTGGAAGGGGAATCCAATGACATCGAAAAAGCGGTAAAGTTTTTGGAATCAAGAGGCGTAACGGTGGAGCCTATCGTCTTAGACGTAGTAGAATAAACCGTAAAATAAGCTTAATTAATCATTTACGCGCAGGCGGAAAGCATATAATAGCGGAGGAAAAATTTTGGAATTTACCGAAGAACGGATTAAAAGATATGCAAGGCATATAATATTGCCGGAAGTCGGAGGAGAAGGACAGGGGAAACTGCTTTCCTCAAAAGTCCTCCTTATAGGAGCCGGCGGGCTCGGCGCTCCATGCGGATATTATCTTGGAGCGGCAGGAATAGGAACTCTCGGAATAGTCGATTACGATACCGTCGATTTATCCAACCTCCAAAGACAGATATGGCACGGAACGGCGGACGTCGGAAGATACAAGGTCGATTCCGCAAGAGATTCCATAGAGCGCATCAATCCCGATGTAAAAGTCGTAACGTATAAAGAAGGCATTAACGCCGCAAATATCAAAGACATAATAAAAGATTACGACGTGGTCGTAGATGCGACCGATAATTTTCCGACGAGATATTTAATAAACGATGCCTGCCATTTTATGAAAAAGCCTTTGGTTTACGGCTCAATATTCAGGTTTGACGGGCAGGCTACCGTATTTCTGCCGGATGAAGGCCCCTGCTATAGATGCCTTTTTCCGACTCCTCCGCCTGCCGGACTCGTTCCGAGCTGTCAGGAAGCCGGAGTTCTGGGCGTTCTTCCCGGCGTAATAGGCGCGATTCAGGCAAACGAAGCCATAAAAATAATCCTCGGCATAGGTCGGACTTTAAACGGAAGACTTCTTATTTACGATGCCCTCGATATGAAATTTACAGAAATGAAACTGAGGCAGGATAAGGCATGCCCTTTGTGCGGCGAAAACCCGACGGTTTTTGAATTAATCGAATACGGCGACCTGTGCGAATTTAAAAATTGACAAATATTATGAAATAATTGCATATGCAGTCACTGCGAGCATTAGCGGACGGAGTCCGGCATGCAAACGCACGCCGTTTGCGCTCACCAATCTGTCGTTATGGAAACAATCCGTCGTTACAGTTTAAAAGATGAAATAATTGCAAATAACTGCGGGGGGTCAGAATAAATGTCCGAATTTAAAGAAAACGGCGAATTAAATATTAAAGGGGAAATCTGCCCTTTTACCTTCGTAAAATCGAAACTTGCCTTAGAAAAGATGAAAAAAGGTGAGATTTTAAGGGTAATAGTGGACTATGAACCGGCGATAAGAAACGTTCCGCGTTCTATGGAGGAACAGGGACATAAAGTTTTATCCGTCAATAAAATTAACGACACCGATTATGAAATTATCGTGGAAAAAGATGGAAAAAAATAAACCCGCATACAACGATACATCGTATATATTCAGCTCTCCGTCAAATATCGGCGGCACGGGAATCGTTCTTTTAAATAAAATTATTAATCCCGTTGCATCGGGTTCAAAACTGTACGCCAAACTCGAAGGGCTTAATCCCGGCGGCTCGGTAAAAGACAGGCCTGCGCTGTATATGCTTAAAAATGCCTTAGAAAAAGGCTTTATAAAAGACGGAACCTCGATAATAGATTCCTCTTCGGGCAACACCGGTATTTCATATGCTATGCTCGGTGCATTTCTCGGAATTAAAGTGAAAATTTACGCGCCTTCAAATATGAGCGAAGAAAGAAAGAAAATAATGCGTTTATACGGAGCCGAATTAATTCTTACCCCTGCGGAAGAAAGTCACGACGGAGCCATTAAGCGGGCGGAGGAAGAATACGAAAAGGGCGGCAAAAATAAATATTATATGCCTGACCAGTATAATAATCCCTATAATCCGATTGCGCACTATGAAACGACGGCGACGGAACTTATTAACCAGACGGGCGGAAACATAGATTATTTTGCAACCGGCATCGGCACGGGCGGAACCATACTGGGTGTCGGCAAAAGACTTAAGGAATTTAACGATAAAATAAAAATTATCGCCATAGTGCCGGACAGCGAAATGCACGGAATAGAAGGCTGGAAATATAACTATTCCCTTAATTTCGCAGGCTTCGACGCCGATAAAATAATAGACGATTTCGTAAAAGTCGATACCGAAGGCAGTTACGCTATGCTTAAAAGGCTCGTCGGGGAAGAAGGAATTTTATGCGGATTTTCTTCTGGAGCCAACGTTTACGGCATCCGCAAACTGACCGAAAAATATAAAGGAAATTTTGCTACGGTGCTTCCCGACACCGGGTCGAGATATCTTTCGACGCGTGTATTTAACGAGATTTGAAAACTTTAATATATAAAAACAAATTCTTATGGCAATTATAATTCCAAAAAACGAACTGGAAATAATAAAAAAACA
This sequence comes from bacterium, assembly GCA_027318865.1. Taxonomy (GTDB): domain Bacteria; phylum SZUA-79; class SZUA-79; order Acidulodesulfobacterales; family Acidulodesulfobacteraceae; genus Acidulodesulfobacterium_A. Next base: position 46,889 of record DAHVOJ010000009.1, read on the forward strand.
TGCCGCCGATATTTTTCCTTACGAAGCATGCGGCGGACTTCTCGGAAAAATCGAAGGAGAAAACAAGTTCATCCTAAAGGCATATCCTGCCGAAAACCGCTACGGAAAAATTACATGGGACAGTTTTGAAATCGAGCCGAAAGATATATTGGAAATGGATAAATTTTGTATGAAAGAAAACCTCGATATATTAGGATTTTACCATACCCATCCTAACCACCCGGCAATTCCCTCGAACTTCGATATAAACGCATCGTGGCCTTTTTATTCGTACGTTATTCTTTCCGTAAAAGGCAACGCTCCGGAAAGCGTAGCCGATATTAAAAGCTATCTTATGCCGGATAGAAATTCTGCTCCGGTTTATGAAGAGATAGTAATAAAAGAAGATTAAAATTATTCGGACGGCTCGATATTAATAACGGCGTTTAATATTGAAAGCGCCGAGATCGGCAGACCAATCTCGGCGCTTTAATATTCATATTCTCCGCGTATAGAAAACGGTTACGCCGGAAGAACGGTTTTCCCTGCAGCTCCGTTAATTAATACGGCTACGGCGGTATAGACTGCGCATAAACCCGAAACTATGCCGACTATTCCTACTATAGGCAGAAGACCCGCCAATGACCCCGTAAAGAGTCCTATAGCCTGTATTAAAAGAAAAGCGCCTGTTGTAAAAAGAGCAATCTGCAGCATTACCCATTTTTTTAATGCATTGGCCCCGAAAAACGTTGCAAAGGCAAATATAGCCCACATCAAGTGAAACCAGCCTCCGAATGAAGGTGCAGGCCCGCCCGCGGCTTTTGTAATAACCGTCGCAATAAAAAAAGTCGAAACAGTCAAGAATAACAAACCGTACCCTGTAAACGCGACTCCTCCGAAAGCGCTGCCGCGCATAAAATCGTAAACGCCGGCTAAAACTAACCCGACGCCTCCGGTAAAGATAATCGTGCCTAAAATCAGCCCGTTAAACGGACCTGCGAATCCGCCGATTACCGTAGCCAAAAGCGTAAGAGCTATGCCATAAGCAAATAAACCCAATGCTGTCGGGTCGCCAACTTTTGTTTCTTCAGCCATAACAACTTCCTCCTTACTTAAAGGTTTAATTATTAAAATACCTAACTTCCTTGAACTAATACAAGGCTATTTAAGGTATAAAAATCATCTTTTCTTCATCTAAAAATCATAGCTCGGATACCCCTTTACAATGCAATACGTTACAATGCAAACCGTCGTCTCGAATGAAATATGTGTTTAAATATTTTATCAAAAAATTTTTATTTATTGTTTAATCTAAATATAACATAAAGCAATAGAATGTCAAGAAGATTTTATTGAAGATTTTATTGCCGCATAAAATCGTGTTTTGAGATATACATAAACATAAAGTGCCTGTAACGCATTATATAAAAATTGCCGTTAGTTAAATTTTACAATTTTGAAAGAGGAATAGCGTTAACCCAGCCAAAATTGGTTCCTATTATCATAGTTTTACCTATAATAACAGCATCCTGCGGTCCGTATCCCCCGTTATGAGCATTAAATTTACTTATTATACGCCCATTGCCTTTATTTAAGACAAATATGGTTCCGTTACCGGTTGGGAAATAAACTTTATATCCCAAAATTACGGGAGCCGCTTTCATCCCGATAATTTTTTTACTCCATAATATCTTACCCGTCTTTAAATTAACGGCATAGGCTTTTTTAGTAACGGGGCTACCCGTATATATTATTCCTTTATGTATCATAGGAACGGCATCCTTATTTCTCGGCGGAACGGTTCCCGAACCTAATATTGTTGTCCATAAAATGCGTCCATTTTTTACATTCAGTGCAATTTCTTCACTTCTCGAAGTTCCGGCTTTTAATCCGGGAATTTCAATCTGATTTACTACGATACCATTTTTAGAAACAGCAGGCGAACCATCGCCGCTGCTTGATGAAAAACAATGGGCCGGTTTTACTCTCCATATTAATTTTCCCGTACTAGCGTTAACGGCATAGAAATAATTTGGATGCGTTCCGTTAACCAAAACAATATTTTTATATCTTGCGGCGGAAGACATGCTGACAAATGAACTTACGTATATTCTCCACAATAATTTGCCGGTTTTCGCATTTACACCGTAAATATGCCCGTCTCCGTTTCCAAAGATGAGTTCATTGCGATAATATGCGGGCGTCGGCATATCTTCGCCTTTTGTATGATGCTCCCATATAAGTTTACCTGTTTTTGCGTTTAAAGCATAATAAGCGCTGACATCGACTCCCCTAATAACATAAGAATCCCGGTCGGCAAATTTTTTAGCTTGCGAATAAGCAAAAACCGAGTTGCCTGCTCCAATATAAACGATTCCATGCTCAACAACCGGAGTAGCCATAAGTTGGTTTAACGCATTAAATTTCCATATAAGTTTGCCTGTACCGGCATTTAATGCATATAAATTATTATCGTCGCACGGCGCATACACTATTCCGTTAACGACAGATACGCCTATTGGAATACCCATAATATCCCTAACGGTGGTTGGATTAAAATACCTTTTTTTAAAATCTTTTTTAGACATACTTCTTGAAATAGCGTCAGGAACCCCGAAAGTCCAATTAACGTCAAAATTACTTCCATTTTCATATACAGGATTATGTTCGGAATTCATAGCATACATTGACCAGTTCGCAGGATAAGTATTTGCGAAGGATTTAGCCGGCATCATAAATCCAATCGCCGCAAATAAAAGTGCAAAGACTAAACTTATCCGAAAAGATGATGAATTAATTTTTAGTTCCATTTTTTCTCCTGTTTTTGTGTAAATTAAAGGCTATACCTTTCCATAAAAATTTACATGCCGTTATCTTCTATTTAACTTTCATTAATGCCTGTTTTTGCAATATAATCTAACAAACTTTACCCCGTTAAGCACATAAGCGAATAACGTTCCGATATAATAGTCAAACATCTACCGTTATCTTATTCTATTGAACAATCGCGATCCAAAAAGGGCTTGACCCCGACACCGGCGTTGTCGTGCTGACGGGAGCGGAAGAAATAATCCCGTTGGCAATAGAATAGGATGAAACAGTGCCGTTGCCGCTATTTGTCACATAAACATATTTATCCGACGGGCCGACTGTTATCCCGAACGGCGCAGACCCCGATATTGCCGTTGTCGTGCTGACGGGAGCGGGGGAAATAATCCCGTTGGCAATAGAATAGGATGCAATAGTGCCGTTGCCTTTGTTTGCCACATAAAGAAATTTACCTGAGGGATCAATGGCATTAATGAAAGGGCTTGACCCCGACACCGGCGTTGTCGTGCTGACGGGAGCGGAAGAAATAATCCCGTTGGTAATAGAATAGGATGAATTTGTCCCCGAACCGGTATTCGCGACATATATGTAATTATCCGACGGGTCGATAGATATTCCCATTGGATTAGACCCGGGTATCGGCGTAGTTTCGCTAATCGGGTTGGATGAAAGCAATCCGTTAGAGATAGAATATGACGCAACAAAACCGTTATTCGGATTTGCCGAATTGCCGAAATATACAGCATATAAAAAATTATTTGTAAGATCAAGAATAATTCCTGCAATATTGTACCCCGTAATTTGGGTTGTTGTGCTTGCAGGACTGGATGAAAGCTCTCCATTTATAATAGAATACGTCGAGATATCGCCGTCAGATAAATTAGCTACATATGCAAAAGTGCCGGCGGGGTTTATTACAATTTTATTGGGGAAAGAACCCGATATCGCGGCAGTCGTGCTTACCGCACTGGAAGACAGCGCCCCGTTAGATATGGAATAAGTCGAAACGTCGCCAAGCTTACCATAGGAAACATAACCAAAACCCCCCGCTGGATTAATTGCTACCCATCTGGGCACTGACCCGGATATTGCTGTGGTAGTGGCAACCGG